>PFAQ01000041.1:22765-40042 GCA_002778645.1 Candidatus Falkowbacteria bacterium CG10_big_fil_rev_8_21_14_0_10_39_9 | reverse complement strand
AAACATAGAGCTAGCGAGGGGCGCAATAGTTATGAAAACGTTTTAAATAGTGTTAGTTTTGATATTTTGCCCGCCGCCACAACCTTGACCACTAGTGCCATAATGCTTTATGGGAAAAGCCCAGTATTGGCCGGCGGCACGGTTTTGGCCTCTGGTATAATCATATCTTTGGATAAATATTTTCAAAAAGTTGGAAAATTTTGGGAAAAAGAAAGGGGCGCCGAAAGAACTTCTGAGCAAATGGCAAAAAAATTGAATGAACAACTCAGTGCTCACATGGAAGTTGTGCTAGCCGGAGAAAAAGATAAATTTTTTAATGAAATTAAAGAGTCTATAGAAAAAGAAAAAATTGCTCAAAGCAATAAAGGTTTTTTTAAAGTTTTTCAGGATGGTTATTTTAGATTCGCCAATGCGATTAATTTAACACTTTTGGGAACGGCTAGTCTGTTAGCTGGCGGATCTCCCGACAAGACTCTGGCTGCTATTATTTATTCAGGAAATTTCACTAATGGAATTCAAAATTTATTAAGTTCCAAGAGAAATCTGTTGATGTCACTGAGAAACATAATGCAAATGGAGTTAATGTTTAATGGTTATGCCCAAGAAGAGGAGGAAAAAGAGAAGGGGCGAATAGGTGCCGGCCAGATAAAAAACGGTGACATTAATTTAAAAAATGTTAACGTTGAATTGGATAATAAAAAAATACTGGATAATGTTAACTTGGATATACCATCCGGTTCGATGGCCTATTTAGAGGGCGCTAGTGGGGCCGGTAAGACAACTTTAATGAAAATAATCTCTGGTTATTATCATCCCAATTCCGGCGAAGTTAAGTTCGGCGGTGTTGTTGTCGAAAATATTAAAAAAACTGGTGAAGAATCCATTTATAATAAAATTGCTTATTTGTCCCAATTTCCTTATTTATTTGATGATAGTTTGAAAAACAATTTAAAATTTGGTTTAAATCAGGAGATAAATGACTATAAAATAAAAGAGGTTCTAAAAGACGTTGGTCTTTATGGTCGGTTTGGTAAAAATCTCGATGAAAAATTATTTGCTGGATCTGGCGATCCCGGCAAAACTTCAGGCGGTGAAACATCTAGAATTGGCTTAGCTCGGGTTTTACTAAAGATCAGAAACAGTGATTCTAGGTTAGTGTTTTTAGATGAGCCGACCGCTTCGGTGGATAAAGAGACAAAGAAAGATATTGCCAGGATAATTAATGATGAAAAGGCTCGAAGACCGGAAACAACCTTTATTATCATTAGTCATGATGAAAAATTTGTGGAAATGTTGGATTGTAATATTGAGGTGAGGATGGAGGAGGGCAGAATAATTGAAGAATAATTTTCTATAAAACAACAAAAAATAGGCATTTAGCCTATTTTTTGTTTTGTAGCCTCTAGGAGAGTCGAACTCCTGTTGCATGGTTGAGAACCATGCGTCCTAACCGTTAGACGAAGAGGCCAATATTACTTCAGAATACTACCGATAATGTTTTGATTGCCGCGGAGAAAGGAATCTACTTCCATAACCTTGCGACCCTCAAGTTGTAACTTTATAATAACTAAAGCGTTTTGTCCACACTGAACGGCCACAGCGCTATTATAGAGAAATAACTGTCCAACCTTATATTTATTAATCTTAAGGGGTTTTGGTCTGACTGCCCATATCTTAAACAAAACAGAATTAATTTTTAAGTCCTCATCAGTTAAATAGCCATAAGCCCCTGGCCAAGGATTAAGGGCCCTGGTTACTCGCTCTATTTCTACCGCACTCTTATGCCAGTTAATATGGCCATCTTCTTTCTTGAGCATTTTGACATAGGTGGCGTAGCGCGACTTTTGTTTTTTGGGTTTTATTCCGCCTTTGATATATTTTTTTAGGGTCTTGATTAAGAGTGGCGCACCTAACTCGGCCAATTTATCGTGCAGGGAAGAAGCTGTTTCGTCTTGGGCGAGGCGGATTTTTTTTCGTGCTAAAATTGGTCCAGTGTCTAAGCCTTCATTCATTTTCATAATAGTGACGCCACTATATTTTTCGCCATTCAAAATTGGAGCTTGCAAACAGGCGGCGCCGCGGTATTTGGGAAGCAGAGAACCATGGACATTGACGCAGCCATGTGGGGGAATGTCTAAAATAGAAACGGGAATAATTTGACCATAAGCGGCAACGACAATGAGGTCTGGGTTTAAATCCTTAATTAAAGTAACTTCATTACGAATTATTTCCGGTTGGTAGATTGTTAGTCCGTGTTTTTGAGCTACTTTTTTAATGGCCGGAGTGGACAGCTCTAACCCTCGTCCGACCTTTTTATCAGGTTGAGTAACCACGGCAATAATATCAAAAAAGTCGCTGTCTAAAAGCGCTTCTAAGGCTCGGGCGCCAAACTCTGGGGTGCCCATAAAAATAGTTTTAATTCGTTTATTTCCCATGATAGAGTTTGTCGATAAATAATATACCGTTTAAGTGGTCGGTCTCGTGTTGAATAATTCGAGCCAAAATATTCTCAGCACTAATTTTTTGTTTTTTGCCCTTGGTATCCAGATAGCTGCATTGGATTTTTTTGTGCCGCTCGACATTACCAAAAATAATATTACCGGCTTTATCTAAAACTGACAGACAACCTTCTTCGTCAACCTCTCGCGCCCAGGATTTTTTGGTAATTTGCGGATTAATTATAACCATCACCCGTTCTCCGTCACGTAGTACTAGTAATCTGATATTTTCACCGATTTGAGGTGCAGCTAGTCCGGCACCGTCTTTGGTGATCATAGTTTTTTCGATATCCGAAATCAAGCTCTGGATTTTAGGGCTTCTGATTTCCTCTAGGGTTAGAGGGCGAGAGATTTTGCGGAGAATAGGATTAGGGTGATTAAGGATGGGCAAAAGTTTGGACATATTTTAGATTTTTTCAGTGGCCTTAGTCTGTTTTTGTAATTCTTCAAAGCTGGCCATAACTTTAAAGAAATATTGCCATTTAGAGCCATTTTTACAGAGCTCTTTGGTTTCATTCATGGCTTTTTCAATGGTATTTTTATGATGATCACGACAAATTTTAAAGACAGCAGAACGTTTAAAATCGGGAATACCAAGTTCTTTGATAATACGCAAAGCGAGATCCTGCCATTCATAAGCTGGCGGTTTAACGGTTTTTCGAGCTTTTAGGATGGCCGCCAAGTCTTGCATAATTTTTATTCTATAATATTCATCGCCATAGTCAAGTAGCCGATGCCAATTTCAGTTTGATATGATAGGACTTTTGGTTTATATTCTAAGCCATCTAAAATTCCTAACAAAACACAGATTGACTTCAGGCCACACTCCATGGCATCCCTGACGAGCTTATCGTCCATTGGGAGAATGTTTTCACTAGCACTTTCAGGGTTGTTTAAATATTCAATTAACTTGTTATCAAATTTTGCTCCTTTAGCGCTATAGCCCCCTGGCGAAATACGTTTTAGACGATGTGATAGATCGGCCGAAGCAATAACGGCGATGCGTTTGTCTTGGCTGATGATAATGTTTTTTAAAGCTTGGCCCAAAGCAAAGTGGCTGGCGTGATCAGAGTTGGCATGGGAAAGGGTAATTACCTTAATATCTTTTAATACGGATGATAGTAGCTGCAGGGGTATAGCTGAACCATAGTCTAGCTGAGGTTCACTACTTAATTGAATGGTAAAATTATTAGTCAGAGATTCTTTTAATTCGTGAGCTAAAACCATGTCACCGCTAATTTGACTGTGAGTGGCGAAGTCCCCAAAGTTTTCAAAGCCAATTTTAAATTCCGTGGCGCTGTTTATTAACCAACCATTTTCGGGGGAGTTTAAGTGAGGTGAGATAATAATAATAGACTCCACCTTATCGGCTAAAAGTTGTTCGGCGATTTTCTGGTAAGCCTCAGTAGTTTTGTTCAGCATTAAATTATTCACCTTGCCAATGGCTGGGATTAGAATTGGAGAGTGGGGACTAATGTAGGAAGAAACAAGCATATTATTGGATGGTTGGGGGCAAGCTCAGGGCTGTGCCCAAGGTATAAAGTGATAGCAATTGAGGGGAGACGGTGATTACATTCTTCCAATCATAACCTAGGGTTTCAAAAGTCTCGCCGGAAACAAAGGGACGTTTCTGACCGTTATCAATTAGGTAGACTGCTTGAGAAGCGTTAGACTTTAAAAGCTCGCCATTGCCGAATAAAACTGGAGCTATCTTAGTGTATTTAGCTAAGGTAGTTTCAGTTGCCTTAACTATCTTTTTCCCTTTGAATTTAGTGCTGAGTAGTACTTTGTCAATCAGAGGCGCCTTGGTGTTGTCTTGAACAAAATAGACGCCACCATTCTTAGTGTTTTGCATTAGGGTGCCGGTAATATTGGTGGAAGTAGTGGTTAAGTTTGGTCCGTTGCTATAGCTCACCAAATCGCCGGTTGGAGCTTCAATAATTTCATTCTGGTTAAAGCCGATTTTTTTGAAAGCCTCGTCGCTCACTATGAATCTCTTAGTATTGTCAACTAATAAATATCTTTTCTGGTCGGGAGTCCTAATGATGGAATAGTTAGGGAACTTAATAGCGTCACCTTTTTCATAATTATCTAAGACGCTTTTTTCCACTACAATTATTTTCTTCTCGTCAAAACGAGAAGTCAGGGCGCCATGGCTGGTAAATGGTCGTTTCAGTCCGCCATCAATTAACCATACTCCGACTTCGCCGCTAATACGTATTAGGGTTCCATCTGGATAGATAAGTGGGTTTTTAGGGAAGTATTTTTTCCAAAGTTTAAAAAAATTATAATTACCGTTGAAGACATGTGGCGTATAATTATATAATCCAGCCGTGGCGGTATTTTCGACGGTAACGCTCATCGGTTGGCTATTAGTATTAGTAAAGGTATAAGTATTGCCGGCCTTGTATTTATAACTCCCGGGATGGTCCATATAATATCTAAATTGCAGTGAGGCACTGTTAACTTGTTTGCCAAAACCTTTGTAATAAGGATTGCAAGCCCAGTTGTCAGGACAACCATAACCAGTGGCCCAGTCCAATTGGCTTTGTTGGAGTTCGGTATCGCTCACTAGACTTTGTTCTTTTTGGATTAAGACCAGCAGAAATTTAGGATTAACGGTGGTTACGTGACGACATTTCAAGATTTTTTCCGCTTCGGTGGGCATTTCGCTCAACTCTATACCGTCACAATCATAGTTGGCAGTGGCCGCTTCATAGATTATCTCGGCTGCGCTTTTATTAGGCGTACCATGAGAATTATAAGTAGTGTAATTAGCTAGAAAGCTGTTTTGTTTATCTAAAAAGCTCTGGACTTCAGTCAAAGACATGCTATTGGTATTGAGAATTTCGGCATCACTGATAATGCGTCCTGGATTGAATTCTGGATCGATTTCAGTCTGGGCCCAGAGGCTTAAAGGGGAGAATAGACAGATTACGGCTGATATTAGGCCAATTTTGGTAATTTTGTTCATGATATTTGATAAATTATTTTTTATCCTTATATTATAATATATTTTTTCGATTTTGGGAAAAGAAAACCACGCCAGTTCTAATAGAGCGTGGTTTTCACTGAAAAATTATTGTTTAACGGTTAGAACTACTTCGTTCTTGATTCCCAGATCAATCATTACTTTATCACCGTTATTAATTTTTCCTTCTACAATATTGAGGGCTAATTCGTCTAAAATCATGTTCTGAATAATTCGTTTGAGGGGTCGAGCGCCAAAGGTAATATCATAGCTCTTTTCGGCTAACATCTTTTTGACCTTCTGGCCAATTTTGACAGTAATATTTCTGCCCAGCAATCTGGTCTCTACTTTTTGTAGTTCCAGGTCGACGATATTAATCAAAGCCTCTTTGCTTAAGCTCTTAAATAATACAGTCTCATCAATCCGATTCAAGAATTCTAACTTAAAATATTCTCGCAAAATCTTATCAATCTTGCCGCGCATTTCATCGTCGTGAATTTTGGTGGCGGAAGCTTCGTCGGTGGAATCATTGAAGCCAATGGCATATTGCTTGATAATTTCATTGCCTAAATTAGAAGTCATGATAATAATGGTATTCTTGAAGTTGACTACGCGTCCCTTGGAATCGGTCAGGCGGCCATCATCTAATATTTGTAACAACATATTGAAGGTTTCGGGATGAGCTTTTTCAATTTCATCAAATAGAACGACGCTGTATGGTCGGCGCCGAATCTTTTCGGTTAACTGTCCGCCCTCGTCATGACCGACGTAGCCCGGAGGTGAGCCGATTAATTTGGCCACGCTATGTTTTTCCATAAATTCGCTCATATCTAATCGAACCAAGGCATTTTCATCATTAAACATAAATCTAGCTAAAGCTTTAGCTAGCTCGGTTTTACCCACACCAGTTGGACCGATGAACAGGAAAGAGCCAATTGGTTTTTTCTCCTCATTAATTCCAGCACGGGAGCGACGTAGAGCGTTAGCGACGGCATGAATAGCTTCGTCTTGACCTACTACAATTTGTTTTAGTTCAGTTTCGGCGTGAGCTAATTTTTTAATTTCACTCTCGAGCATCTTCTGCACTGGAATTCCAGTCCAACGAGAAACTACGCGGGCGATATCTTCTTCATCCACTTCTTCTTTGAGAATTCTTTGACCCTTCTTTTGGATTTTGGTTAGCTCAGCTTCCTGGCTGTTAATTTCCCTTTCTAATTTAGGGATGAAGTCATATTTAATCTGAGCCACCTGGGTGAGGTCGTCGCCACGACGTTGAATAATTTCAGCGCTCGCTTTGAGCTCATCAATTTTCTTTTTACTACCACGGATAAGAGAGATAATATTTTTTTCATTCTGCCAGTGCAGTTCTAGCTGATTAGCTTTTTCTTTTAATTCGCCTAATTGTTTATTGATGATCCGAATTTTACCAGCACTATCTTTGGAGGTTTCTTTGTTGGAAGACAGCCCAGCTTTCACAATCTCTAGGCGCTTGATTTCGCGCTTGAGATTATCTAATTCTTCTGGCATAGAATCAATTTCCATTCTGAGGGAAGAGGTCGCTTCATCGATTAGATCAACTGCCTTGTCCGGTAAAAAACGATCACTGATATAGCGGGTTGAAAGTTCAGCGGCGGCCACTAGAGCATTATCGGTAATGCGCACACCGTGATGAACCTCATATTTTTCTTTGATGCCGCGCAAAATAGCGATCGTGTCTTCAATGCTTGGTTCAGCCACATAAATTGGTTGGAAGCGTCTTTCGAGAGCTTGGTCTTTCTCGATATATTTTTGATATTCTTTGGTGGTTGTCGCGCCAATCGTGCGGAGTTCACCGCGAGCCAGAACTGGTTTCAACATATTGGAAGCGTCCATCGAGCCTTCTGAGGCGCCGGTGCCAACTAGAGTATGGAGTTCATCGATGAAGAGAATAATTTTGTCGCCGTGAGATTTAATTTCTTTGAGAACGGCTTTCAAGCGTTCTTCGAACTCACCGCGGAATTTAGCTCCAGCGATTAGGGCGCTTAAATCCAGTGAAACAATTTCTTTGTTCTTTAACATTTCGGGGACATCACCGGCAACAATTCTTTGAGCGAGACCTTCGACAATAGCAGTTTTGCCCGTACCAGCCTCACCGATTAATACTGGATTATTTTTGGTACGTCGAAGCAAGACTTGCATGATGCGACGGATTTCCATATCGCGGCCAATGACTGGGTCTAATTTTTCTTCCTTGGCTTTGTCGGTGAGGTTGGTGGTATATTTTTCTAGGACTTTGAACTTGGTATCCGGATCGGGATCAGTGATGGGGGCAGAGCCGCGAAGTTCTTTTAAAACATCCATAACTTTCTGATAGTCTAAATGAAAATTTAAAAGAATCTTTTGGGCAGCAGTAGTAGATCCTACTAGGGCTAACAAAATATGTTCGGTAGAAATATATTCATCACCCATACCATCAGCTTCTTTTTTGGAACGCTCTAGCACCATAGCGACATCGCTCGTACCTTGGACAGCTTGAACCGGACCTTCAACGGGTGAGGTTTTGACTTTGGGGAGTTTATTAATCTCGCGAATGGTAAAATCTTCGATAATATCTGGATCAGTATTGAGCTTTTCAAGAATGGGTTTAATCAAGCTCTCATTTTGTTGAAGCAGGGCGAGTAAAAGATGGAGGGCCTCAATATATTGTTGACCAAACTCTTGGGCAATAACCTGAGCGTTGATAATAGCCTCCTGCGATTTATTGGTAAATTTATTAAACATATTTAAAGATAGTTAGTGATTTATTTAGCACTCTCAGTAATGGAGTGCTAATACCAATATAGTATATATAATGAGGGGTGTCAATATGAGTTCGGGGTAAAAGAAAACAGGATTTGCGCTAACAAATCCTGTTGAAATATGAGTGTAAGAAATTTTATTCAGTTTCTCTTTCAGTGATTTCTTCTTTGGATCTTTCAATGTCAATTAAGAGTTCACCTTCAGCTCCAGAGATTGTAACTCTGTAGGCATTTTTGATTTCCTTGAAAGCATTAATTACGCTGTTTAATGCCTCTGGATTATCTAAGTTTTCTTCGTTGATAAAAACTCTCATGCCTTGGCTCTCTAAGGTTTTTTTTAATTCCATGATTTTTTCCTTTGGGGTTTTAATTGATTCGATTGATGGATTTTCATTACCCATATTATTTATTAAAACTAAATAATCTTGGTGGTTATTTAGTCCTTTTGTTAATTTTTAAGATGATATAAGTTTATCATATTTTAATTAATTTGTCAATAGTTTTGGTTTTTGTCTGATTTTATGTTATTATTAATATATATTTTAGCGCACTTTGGGGCGCTTGTCTAACTGGCTATGAATCGCAGTCACTTTTTAATCTATCTTCCTAAAATTTTACTGCAAATCGCGCGGGATTTTTTGTATTTTCCGCTCTGGTGGTATAGCGTCGGCCTGTGGCGGACGCTGCTTAAGGTGGTTAATTTTATTAGTGAACAACAGATCAGTTTGGGTCTGTCAGTTTGGGTTAAAAACATTTTTACCCCAATGTATGGCCAGCGAGATTTTACCGGAAAGGCAATTAGTTTTTTTATGCGCTTGATTCAGATTATGGCTCGGAGTATTGCGATGTTATTTTGGTTAATTTTATCTTTTATTTTTATCGCTTTCTGGTTGGCTTTGCCCCCACTAGTAGTGGGAGCGATTCTGTATCAGTTATTATAATCTATGAACCACCAACCACCAATTTTATTTTGGGGTTTAGATTTGAGCCGCTCTTCTATCGCTTTGAAGCGACTGAAGGCTAAGTTTGATGTGGTAGTCAACGTTATTTCGGTTTTAATTGCTCTCGGTGGTCTGGTTAGCTTGGGTTATTGGGTGTATCTCCATCAAGATTGGATGATAACTTCACCTCTAAAATTTTTATCTTTTTATCAAGAAACTAGTCTGTGGTTGTTGTTATTTTTTGTCTCTATTATCTTCGACATGTTTTTGTATTATCGCTCCAGCGAACACCGGGCTCAGCAGAAGAAGATTAATCGTCATACTCATCAGAAAAAGATTGAAGTGTCTTCCGGTCTCTCGGATTATTCCCTGCACTTCGTGGAGGATGCCTATCTCTTGGCGGCTAAATTAAAGCAAGGCGAAGTAACAGCGCGTCATCTATTTCGCTCAGTTTTGACAGATAAGCAGGTAAAAATCCTTTTGGTGCGTTTAGATGTTGACCTTAAGACTTTGGTGGAAAAATTAAAGAATCATTTAGTAGTAGATACTCAGGGAAGTAAGCTCGCTGGATTGGCGAACACTACCAAGGATATTTTGGTCAAGGCTTATGCTTCAGCCTGGAATGAAAGTCGAGAAAGTGTTGATGCTCTAGATCTATTTTTCTGCGCTTATGGTCAAGATGAGCTAGTACAAGAAATTTTATATGATCAAGAAATTACCGCTAACAAGATTGAGAATGCTATTAAGTGGTTTAGGGTTAATGAGCAGATGTTAGCTAACTTTAAAATTTACCGAAAGATGGCTCGACTCAAACCGGGCAGTGGTATGGATCGGGCTTATACCGCCGTGGCCGCTCCGACCTTAGATCATTTTTCTCATGATCTGACTCTGATGGCTAAGTATGGCTATCTAGAAATCTGTGTTGCTCGGGACAAGGAGATTAGGGCGATATTTGAGGCCATGGAAAGTGGTCATGCGGGCGTTTTGCTGGTTGGTCCAGTGGGCGTCGGCAAGCGCAGTATTATTGAAGGACTAGCTCAGCTGATGGTCAAAGAGGAGGTGCCAGCATTTTTGAAGGACAAACGCTTGGTGGAGCTAGATATTTCTCGTTTGATTGGTGGTACTTCTCCGGCCGAAGCTCAAGATCGCTTGTTGAATGTGCTGGGAGAGGCGATGCATTCTAAAAATGTCATTTTGTTTATTGATAATATTGAAACGATTGTGGGTATTTCTTCTGGTTCTGGTGGTAGTCTGGAACTATCCGAAGTATTGTCAGATGCCCTGACCCGCCAAAATATTTTCTGTCTCGCTTGTGCCTCCAGCGAAAATTATTCTAAATATATTGAAGAGAAATCGTTGGGTGAAATTATGACTACCGTTGGGGTGAGCGAGCCGGAACATGACCACGCGATTCAGATATTAGAGAGTAAGGTGGGTGTTTTTGAAAATAAATATAATGTGTATATTAATTATCATGCCGTTGAACAAGCAGTGGCTATGAGTTCTCGGTATATCAACGACAAGTTTTTGCCAGAGAAGGCCATTAATATTTTGCAATTAACAGCTGTGAAAGTAGCTAAGTCGAGTAAGGGGCAGGGGTTCTGCAGTCAAGATGATATTGCCGCCGTAATCTCTGAGCAGACCGGTATCCCAGTTTCCAAGGTGGGTGAAAGTGAGACGGAAAAGTTATTATCACTAGAAAAAAATATTCATGCCCGAATGATCGGTCAAGAAGAAGCAGTCACGGCCATCTCTGGTAGTCTGCGTCGAGCTCGAGCGGAATTGCGGGAAAGCAAACGGCCAATTGCCAGTTTCTTATTCTTAGGCCCCACTGGTGTCGGTAAAACTGAATTGGCCAAGACGGTGGCTGAGGTTTATTTTGGTGATGAGGACTATATGATCCGATTGGACATGAGTGAATACCAATTAGCTGACAGTGTCAAAAAAATGATTGGTGATTCCAGTCCCGGCTCACTGGGTTACTTAACTGAAGCAGTGAGAAAGAAGCCATTTTCCTTGGTATTATTTGATGAGGTAGAAAAGGCCCATCCAGATGTCTTGAATTTATTTTTGCAAATGATGGATGACGGTCGACTGACTGATGGTCAGGGGCGGACGATTAATTTTACCAACTCTATTATTGTCGCGACTTCCAATGCCGGCGCTTTGTATATTGAAGAGGCAGTAGCCAAAGAAGTGGATATGAGCATTATCAAACAAGAGTTAGTGGATAATCAGCTTAACAAAGTGATGCGACCAGAGCTCATTAATCGGTTTGATGGTATTATTGTTTTCAAGCCTTTGAGTTTTGATAATGTTATTTCTATCACTAAGTTGATGTTGGCTAAAATTAAAAAGAATTTGGAGTTAAAGGGAATTGATTTGGTAGCCAGTGAGGCTGGCGTTAAAGAGTTGGCGCGTCAAGGTTATGATCCTAAATTTGGAGCTCGACCACTGCGCCGCTTGCTCCAAGACAAGACTGAGAATCAGATTGCTAATTTATTCTTAGCTCACTCCATCAAGCGTCGCGATGTGGTAGTAATTGATGAAAATGGTGATGTTCAGGTTGAGAAGGGACGGGAGCTATAATTTATAGAGATTTTTAAATAAGAAAAAAAGAAGGCGTGAACCTTCTTTTTTATTCAGTCAAGGATTTTTTTCCTGGCCTCTCGTTCATTGAGAACGGCTTTGATTTTTTCGTTGTTTATGAGAATTTCAAATTCCTTTCTTTTTTTCTCACATTTTATTGTGGCGATTATTGCCAGATAGCCGTTGAGTGCTGGGTTGTATTTTTTTAAAACATCATCTGACATGCTCTCAGCTATTTTTAATAATTGTTCTGGTGATGCACCTCGTCTAGTAGCCCATTCGGGTAATTGCAAAGTGCTAGTAGCGCCTATTGCTTCCATTTTTTTCGTTTTAGTTTTTATTTTATGATTAATTAAGAACGTCTTGAATATTCTACCAAAAGTCCGCTATACTGTCAATGAACATATTAAACTTATGAATTACTTTCTCCCGGCTCTAATCGCTTTTACTTTATCCCTAATTTTAACGATAATAATTGGAAAATTGGCGAATAAATGGAAAATTGTTGATAAGCCGGATAGTTTCCGTAAAATTCACACCACCCCGACTCCACTTTTGGGTGGTTTGGCGATTTTTTTGAGTTTCTTTATCGTGGCTTTTAGTTTATTGGGAGAGCTGACTGTGGGCGATTTACAATATAATCATTGGCTGGGAGTTTTTTTAGGAGGCTTGGTTTTGATGGTGGGTGGTTTTGGTGATGATAAATATAATTTTAAGCCTAGTTATCAGATAGTCTTTCCCCTTTTAGCGGTTTGTTGTGTGGTTCTGGGCGGAGTGGAAATTGAAAAAGTTACTAGTTTCTCGGGGGGGTTGGTTTATATCCCCGCTTTAATTTCGGCCGTTTTGATTGGGGTATGGTTACTCGGTATGATGTATACCACTAAGTTATTAGATGGAGTCGATGGTTTAGTATCAGGTGTTTCGGCTATTGGTAGTTTGGTGATTTTTCTCTTTACTACCACTACACGCTATTTTCAGCCCGACATTGCCTTGGCAGCGATTATCTTGGCGGGTAGCATTTTGGGTTTTTGGGTGAGAAATTTTAATCCGGCTAAAATATTTTTAGGTGAAGGGGGTTCTTTATTTCTAGGTTATATTCTGGGGGTTCTGGCTATTATTTCCGGGGGTAAAATTGCCATTGCTTTACTGATTATGGGCGTCCCAATTTTAGATGTTATGTGGACTATTATTAGACGAACAATTAGCGGTCGAAATCCTTTTAAGTTTGCTGATCGCAAACATTTACACCATCGTTTGCTAGACCATGGTTTGAGTCAAAGACAAACGGTTTTAGTGTTTTATTTTTTATCCGCTGCTTTCGGTCTTAGTGGTCTATTTTTGCAAAGTCGAGGAAAAATTTTAATTCTATTGCTTTTATTTGGCGCGATGGTTTTTTTGCTTATCGGTTTTAGTTTGTTGGATCGCAGAAACAGAAAGCCTAAATTATTGATACATACTTGTTGCGCTCCTTGTGTGGCTTATACCGCCTCCCAAATTTTGGCTAAAAACTACGATCTGACTTTATTTTATTATAATCCTAATATTGATAATCCGGTGGAATGGGAGAAACGGTTGGAAGCAGTTCGGATTGTGGCCAATAAATGGAATTTTCCCTTATTGATTAAACCCTATAATCCAGAGCCATGGATTAAGGCGGTCATCGGTTATGAAATAGAGCCGGAAGGTGGCGCTCGTTGCGTGGTTTGTTTTAGAGATCGCTTGCTTAAAACAGCTGAGCTGGCCAAGGCTCAGAATTTTGACTATTTTACCACCTCGCTTTCTACTAGTCCTTACAAAGATAGTGAGTTGATTTTGTCTTTAGGGAAGGAGATTGGCGATAAGATTGAGATAAAATTCTTGGCTTATGATTTTAAATCTAATGACGGTTCGAAAAAGTCGATGGAATTAGTTAAGGCCCTGGGTTTGTATAGACAAAAATATTGTGGCTGTGAATTTGCTAGAACTAAATAATTATTGTTGGGAGTAATAAAAAAAGACAATCACGGTTGTCTTTTTTGTTATTATTTCTTGAGCTATTATTCATAGTTTAATAGTTCCAGTATTAGGCCCAAACAATCTTCTTTGGATATTACATGATCGCAACCGGCTTCTTTCAGGGCTTCGTTATAAGATTCAGTGAACGATATTCCGAGCATAATTCCTTTAAAATTTTTTCTGATCTCCTTGGTGATCTCAATAGTATCGGGCTCGGTTGGTCCGTTGCCTTTTTCCAGACAACCATCCATCATAATATGTGTAATTCTGGGTTCCGAATTAAATTTATTCAGAGCTTCTTTTCGGGTGAATGCTTGTAGCACCACCGCATAGTTTTGAAGGTTTAGTCGCAGAAATTCCTGCATTCTTTTGTCGTCTTCAACAATCAGGATTTTATTTAAATTCTTTATTTCCATGTCTTGAGTTTTTGTTAAATGACTAATAAATTTTAAATTATTTGATTAAATTGTATCATTTTATTATTATTTTGTCAATAAAGCGCAATGGGACTTAATTTTTGGTGCTCTGTTCCTTTTGTGTTATAATGAAGGTGAATTAATTATTAATTTTAAAATTATGACTGGTCTCAAAAAAATTAAGAACATCCTTTTGTTTTTTTTGGTGGTGGCTATCACTTTAAGCGCTATTTATTTGAAAATTCAACAAGATAAGAAAAATAAACTGAATCAAAACCAGCCAGATATTACAGCTAGTCAAACTGATAATACCTTGGCCGAGATTGGCGGTACTGGTCAGATTAAAAAATTTAGTAACTATGATGAGGCTAAACAGTTTATTGACTCTCAATCTTTAAATACGCCTAATTATTCTATGGTTAAGGGTTTGGGGGCGATTGATATGGTTCGTTCCACGGCACCGTCAGCTAGTGAGGGAATGGGATCGGCTGGTGTGGCACCCAGCGCTCCAGTGTCTGACGCTTCTAGTGTAAGTACTGATTTTTCTAAAACTAACGTCCAGGTGGCCGGAGTGGACGAGGCCGACATTGTGAAGACTGATGGTAATTATATCTATGCCGTCACGTATAATACTTTATTTATTATTAAGGCTTATCCGGGAGAAACCGCCGAGGTAGTTTCTAAAGTTGAATTTAAATCACGTCCTACCGATTTGTATGTTAATGGTAATAATTTAGTCGTATTCGGTTATGATGACCAGCTCTATGCCACGGAGCTTTATCGGAGTTTTAGACGCCAAAATCAATATACTTTTTTTAAGGTCTTTGATATCTCCGACAAGAAGGACCCCAAACAAGTCCGTGATTTAAATTTCGAAGGTAGTTATTTTAATTCTCGCTTGATTGGTGACTATGTTTATTTTGTTACTAATAATTACAATTATTCTATTGGCCCTGAGCCAGTGGTGCCTCGGATTCTGGATACTGGCGTAGCTTTACCGGAAAAATGTGCTGGAGCTAATACTAAATGTTTTAGTCCTAATATTTATTATTTTGATATTCCTTACGACTCTTATAATTTTACTACCATTGCCGCGATTAATATCAAAGACAATTCTGAAAAAATTGGTGGTGATATTTATCTCTTGTCTGGCGCTCAAAACATGTATGTTTCTCCAAACAATCTTTATGTCACTTATACTAAATATATTAGTGAATATGATTTAGAGATGCAAGTTAGTCGGGAAATTTTAACCCCTCGTTTAAGTGACAAAGAGCGCACTAAAATTGCTAAGATTGAGGAGGTGGCTGATGATATTTTAAGTCCTAGCGAAAAGAAGGTTAAGGTGCAACAAATTTTAGAAAGATATTTGGCCACCTTAAGCGCTGACGAGCAGACCGCTTATGAAAAAGAATTAGCCGAGAAGATGAAGCAAAAATATACTGATTTGTCTAAGGAGCTAGAGAAAACTATTATTCATAAAATTGCCATTTCTGGCAGTAGTCTGCAATATAAGTCGAGCGGTGAAGTGACCGGTTCAGTTTTAAATCAATTTGCTATGGATGAGAATAATGGCTACTTCCGCATCGCTACCACTCGCAACACTACCTGGAGTCGCTTTGAAGGCCAGGAGAGAGCATCTTATAATAACTTGTATGTTTTAGATGACGCTATGAAGATGGTGGGTACTTTAGAAAATTTGGCTGAAGGGGAACGAATTTATTCGGTTCGTTTTATGGGTGACAGAGCTTACCTGGTGACCTTCAAGCAAGTTGATCCACTCTTCGCGATTGATTTAAATGATCCTCGTAATCCCAAAGTTCTGGGTCAATTAAAAGTTCCGGGTTTTTCCAATTACTTGCATCCTTATGACGAGAATACTTTGATTGGATTTGGTAAGGATACGGGAGAAAATGAATTTGGTAATACTGTGACCAAGGGTTTGAAGATTTCTTTGTTTGATGTCTCTGACATTTCCGCCCCCAAAGAATTGGATAAATATTTGCTGGGTGATATGGGTAGTGACTCGGTAGCTCTTTATGACCATAAAGCTTTCTTATTCTCTAAAGAAAAAGACCTCTTAGTTTTGCCGGTGGCTTTAAGGAAATCTACTAGTCAAAATCAATGGGGAGAAATTAGCTTCTCCGGTGCCATGGTCTTTAATTTAAAAGATAAAAAAATTAATTATATCGGTAAAATCGATCACTCCGATGGTGGTCGAGTCTCTCGGGCAGATTATTGGGAGGGTATTAATTATTATGACAGCTCGGTTAAGCGGAGCTTGTATATTGCAAATAATTTATATACTCTATCTAATAATTATCTGAAGATTAATACTATTAGTGACTTAAAAGAGATTAATAAGATTGATCTAAGCCCCCAATCGGCTAATGATTTTAAGGTTATTAATTAAAACTATATGAAACCCGGACAAATTATTGTTTTGACTAATTTATCGCTGTGGTTAACTCTGGAAGCTTTTGTCCTGTGGCCTAAGTTTTTCTATGTTATCATTTTATTGTTAAATATTATCTTGGTAACGGCTGTCTATTATTTGATGCATAAAGCTAATCTAGGAAAAAGCTGGTGGAGCTTATGGTTATTACCATTTTTATTCTTAAATAGTGTGGTGGTCTACACCATTCTGATTCCGCAAGATATTTGGTTTAATAAGTTCTTTATTCAGACTTTATTTCTCTTAATCATTGGTTTTAATTTCTCCTACTTCAAACAGTCTTATAATTATGTTTTTCATCCCGAACAACCTAATAATTTATCTAGTTTATCAGCTAATTTTATTTCTTTGTCTTGGTTTTTTTGGCTTTCAGGTATTTATGGTCTCCAATTATTTTTAGACTTATCTTATTGGATTTTAATTTTAGTTTTAATCGTGTGGGCGACACTCTCGACCTACCAATATTTATGGGTCAATAAATTTAAGGGGAAGGATAATTATATTTTTGTATTTTTGTCGGCTTTTATTGTGGCTCAGATGGCCTGGAGTGTTTATTTTCTACCCTTTGACTATAGTTCACTGGGAATTATTATGGCCCTGGCTTATTATGTCTTCTTGAATTTGATGCGACTCCA
>PFAQ01000041.1:0-22739 GCA_002778645.1 Candidatus Falkowbacteria bacterium CG10_big_fil_rev_8_21_14_0_10_39_9 | reverse complement strand
CGGTTTTAATGTTTTGGTCTTGGCTTTATTATTAGGTTTAATTGGTGGAGTTAGTGCTGACTTATTACTGCGATTTTATATTTTTAAAGACTCAGCTCTGGTGACTACTGGGGGTGAATTAAATCTATCCAGTGGGCTTTATGATCGCTCCAATATTGTTATTCAGAACCCTAAAAAGGTAGTGATTAATCAAGACTTAAAGGTCCAAGAAACTATTAACGCCGCCAACGATAGTTTGATTGGTTTCTTTAAGAAACTATCGGTAGCTAGTTCTAGTTTGGAGTTTAATCGGGCTCATTATTATGATTTAAGTAAGCCGGAATTTACCGGTTTATCTTTGACGGCTGATGGTTGGATTATGGTCGCTAGCTCCAAGGTTAATGCTAAAATTCCACTTAAGGACTATGTGGCTATTGGTAAAAATAAACAAATTTATACTATTGATCAGATAGTGGAATATAAGAAGCAAAACATCTGGTTGTTTCATTTAGCTTCAGCCAACAATCTTCTGGTCAAGAATTTATCTGGAGCGGAAAATTTATCGGCTGGTCAAATGCTTTTAGCGGTTAATTGGAATAATGATGTTACGCTAAATTCGATTGTTTCTTTACCGGCCAAATATCAGGCCATTAAATCTAGTGATCAATTAGCGGAGACTATAGTTTTAGAGGATACCATTGATGCTCGATTTAAAAACTCCTGGTTGTTTGGTTTGGGAGGTGATCTAATAGCTTTAGTAGATGATAAAGCTCAGATTATCCCAGTGGCCAATATGAATTCAGCTATTTATAGCTTTCTCAAGACTAAAGAATTTAGCACTCCATTTTTGGGAGTTAACTACACTCGTTTGTCTGGTTTAGCTTTGGCCCCAAACAAGTCTTTTAATCCAATGGGAGAAAACGGAGCAGTTATTATGTTAGATGATTCTAAGGTGGCCGTAGTTAAATCTAGCCCGGCCGAGAAGGCGGGATTGAAGGCTGGTGATATTATCATCTCAGTTGATAATGTGGAAATTAATAGTGACCACGACCTGGCAGTGGCTATTCAATCTTATAAACCAGGCGATATAGTGACTGTTAAGTTTTTACGTAATGGTTCTATTTCCAGTGCTGACATTAAATTAGGAAAATTAAAATAATAAATATTATGGCTATCAGAACTATTAGGCAAATTAAAGATTTAAACGGCCGAGTGGTTTTTTTGCGGGTTGATTTTAATGTTCCTCTGAAGCGGGGTAAAGTGCTGGAGGAATTTAAAATTATCCAATCATTAAAAGACATTGATTATCTCCTGGAACGTGGAGTTAAGTTGATTATCGCGACTCATTTAGGCAGTCCCCAGGGCAAGGTCGTGGTTGATTTATCGACTAAACCTATTGCTAATCTATTATCTAAAATCATCAAACAGCCAGTTAAGTTTTTATCTGTTACCAAGACTAAAGATTTGGTGCCGGCGCAACGGATTATTGCCCAAATGAAACCAGGGCAAGTGGTTTTCTTGGAGAATTTACGGTTTAATCCGGGAGAGCAAAAAGATGATCTTAAATGGGCGAAGAGTTTAGCCAGTTTAGCTGATATTTATATTAATAATGCTTTTGCAGTTTGTCATCGCGCCGATGCTTCAGTTTCGGCTATTAAGAAATTTTTACCTAGCTTTGTTGGTCTTTTGTTGGAGCAAGAGATTGTTAATTTGAATAAAGTTTTGCATCCCAAAAAACCTTTAGTGGTTTTAATCGGTGGGGCTAAAATTGAAACTAAAACCACTTTAATCAAGAACTTATTTAAATCCGCTTCCCAGATTTTAGTAGGCGGAGCTTTGGCTAATAGTTTTTTGGTAGCGCAAGGGTACGAAGTGGGCAAATCAATGGTTGATTCTGATAGTATCAAAGTGGCCAAAACTCTTTTACAAAAAAATCGAACCCTGTTTTCTCGTCGTCCTAAAATTATTTTACCTCTCGACGTTGTGACTAGCTCTAATTTAACCAAGGATCATTTGATTGGTTCAAAGAATATTATTAAAATCAAAGCTTCGGATCGGGTTGGGAAGGGTGAATATATTTGTGATATCGGCCCGGAAACTATTGGCTTGTTTTCTAAATATATCAAAAGGGCTCAGACTATTGTGTGGAATGGACCAATGGGATTATTTGAGGTGCCCAATTTCCGTCATGGGACGGTTATTATGGCTCGTTTAATTGCTTCTCGTGCCAGTGGTCATGCTTATGGCGTGATTGGTGGGGGAGAGACAATTGAGGCTTTGAATTTGAGTAAGATGGCTGAATACATGGACTGGGTTTCAACTGGTGGCGGAGCTATGCTGGCTTATTTGGGCGGTGAAAAATTACCGGGTCTAAAAGGATTGGTGAAATAAATTAAACTAATAAAAATAAATTTATATATTGTTATGAATAAAATTAAACAAATTTTGGCCCGGGAGATTCTTGATTCACGGGGTAATCCGACAGTGGAAGCTAAGGTGGTGTTAGATAATAAATTAGTGGCTAAGGCCGCAGTTCCTAGCGGGGCCTCTACGGGGCAACATGAAGCGCTAGAGCTCCGTGATGGTAATCAGAAACGTTATTCTGGCAAAGGGGTGTTAAAGGCAGTGGATAATATTAATAAAATTATTGCGCCGAAATTAAAAGGTTTAGATCCTACCAAGCAACAATTAATTGATAATTTAATGTTGCAGCTTGATGGCACCAAGAATAAGAGTCGCCTCGGGGCTAATGCTATCTTGGCAGTATCGCTAGCTGCCGCTCGAGCCGGGGCTCTGGCCAAGAGGCAGGAATTATTTGTGCATTTAGCTCGAACCTATAAATTTTCCACCAGTAAATATATTTTGCCTACACCTTCTTTTAACATCTGGAATGGCGGAGCTCATGCTTCGACTAATTTAGATTTTCAGGAGTTTATGGTTATGCCCCTCAAGAAAACTACTTTTGCGGAAAAGGTTAGAATGGGAGCGGAGGTTTTTCATGAGTTGGGTCGGATTTTGAAAGCTAACAAGATGGATACTGATTTGGGTAATGAAGGTGGTTATGCTCCTGACATTAAATCTCGAGAACAGGTGATTAAAATGATTATTTTAGCTATAAAACAGGCTGGGTATCAGCCCGGTAAAGATCTGTCTTTGGGTATAGATATTGGCTCTTCCGAGTTCTATAATGAAAATGAAAAATCATATTATTTGCCTCTTGATCAGAAGAGTTTTTCGGCTGCTGAGTTGATGGTTATTTATACTGATTGGGTTCAGAAATACCCCATAGTTTCCATTGAAGATGGTTTGGCGGAAAATGATTGGGATAATTGGCAGATTATGACCAAAGCTTTGGGCAAAAAAATTCTATTAATTGGTGACGATTTATTTGTTACTAACCAAGAGCGTTTACAAATAGGTATTGAGTATCAAGCCGGGAATGCGATTTTGATTAAGTTGAATCAAATTGGTACTGTGACAGAAACTATGGCGACGATTAAATTAGCCCGGAAACATAACTATAAATTAATGATTTCACATCGGAGTGGCGAAACCGTTGATGATTTTATCGCTGATTTAGCTGTGGCGGTATCGGCTGAGTTTATCAAGTCTGGTTCTCTAGCTCGGAGTGAGCGCTTAGCTAAATATAATCGTTTGCTAGAGATTGAATTGGAGTTAAATAAAAAATGGTAAATATGAATAAATCAAAAACAGCGCTTGAGCCTCTTCCTTTTAAGCCTCGTCGTCGTCCGGTAGTTCTTTTGCTCTTGGATGGTTGGGGTATTTCGGTTACTCGCGAAAATAATGCTATTCGCCAGGCGATTATTCCCAACTTCAAAAATTTAGTAGCGCATTATCCGGCGGCCGTTATTGCTGGTAGTTCCAAAAAAGATAGTATTAATTATCCAATGATGGGTGCCGGTTCGACTAATTTAGAATCAGATTCTTTGTCTAAAATTATTGCCGCTAATCACTTAAAACAAATTAAGATTGCGGAAACAGAAAAGTTTGCCTTGGTGAGCATTTTTTTTAATAATAGTGAACTGCAATTACCGGGAGAAGATTATGACTTGGTGCCGTCCCCAGTTAAAACTACTTTTGATATTAATATTAAAATGGCCACTCCAGAGGTTATTAAGCACTTAGACAAAGCTCTTAAAAGCGACCTTTATGATTTTATATTTTTAAGTCTGGCCAATATTGATAACGTTAGTCACTTGGGTGATTTTAAAAATACTATTAAGGCCATTGAATTTATTGATCGGTCTTTGAAAAAAATTACCCAGTTGGTTTTGAATCACAAAGGCATTTTACTTATTACCAGCAGTCATGGTTATGCTGAACAGGTCTTCGATTTGCAGACTGACCTCGCTACTACTGAGAATACGGCCAATCCTGTTCCCTTTATTATTGTGGGTGAAGAATATGATGGTAAAACAATTGGTTTGGAAGATGCCCCAGCTAACGATTTGAGTCTATTGGAGCCCGTTGGTTCGATTTTAGATATTTCCCCCACTATTTTACATATTCTAGGAATAGATGTTCCCACAACTATGGAGGGGAAGAGCTTGATCTAGGGATTGACAAATAGCAGTTTTATTGATATTTTTGTATTAATAAGCAAATATAATTATAGTCCTTTAAATTTAATCATCATGCTAAACAAACGTTCAAATTGGTCGGTACGTGTCGGCGGCTATACTTTAGGCGCGATGGGTTTGGAAAAGGATATTTCTAAAAAATTTCATAGAAAGAATCCTAATAGAACCTTGTCAGAAGTTGATCCTGACGCTCCTGCTGCCAAAAATAATGAAGTGTTTCCTGATCTGGATTTAGATTTATTGGATTTTTTCTTTTCCGATAAATTGTCTGGGTTTGCCTCGCCATTATTCGACTAACCTCATTCTTTTAATTTCTTTCAACAAAAAAAGCCTTGGTAAAAACCAAGGCTTTTAATTTATCTAATTTCTAGTAGAATAGAACGTAGGCCAAGAGACTGACAATAACACCCAGGGCACTACCAGCCAGAACTTCTTTTTTGGTGTGGCCGATTTTTTCCAAAAGGTGAGGATATTTTTGATCTAAAACATTATCATTCCTCAAGTCCTTAACTAAGATATTCAATACTTCGCCATGTTGGCTTAAATAATTTCTAAGGCGCAAGGCATCATTGATGATTACTATTGTCAGAACAAAGCTCAGAGCGAATAGGGGGGAATATAATCCTTGGGTTAGGGCGGTGATGGTTGCTAGTGACACCATCAGGGCGCTGTGACCGGAGGGCATGCCAGCATAAGTGAAGATAAAAAAATCTCTTAATCTTAATTTTTGATTCTTCTGTTTGATTGATATTTTGATAACTTGAGCTACGGCCGCCGCCACGAAGGGGATTAGGAGGACTAGATGATGAGCGATAAAGTTCTTGATAATGATTAGAGTCATAGTTATTTAAACATCTAAATTAGTAACATTCTTGGCATGAGTTTGAATGAAGTGCTTGCGTGGGGCGACGTCATCGCCCATTAACATATCAAAAATCTTGTCAGCTAAGGCTGCATCTTCCACCGTTACTTGTTTGATAATTCTTCTTTCGGGGTCCATGGTGGTTTCCCAGAGTTGTTCTGGATTCATTTCGCCCAAACCTTTGTATCTTTGAATATTAATTTTGGGAGCCTTCTTTTCTTTAGCTTCAGCTTCGGCTTCACCGCCTTCTTCGTCTTCACCACCACCCAGAGTTTTAATAATGTCTATTTTTTCTTCATCGGAGTAGGCATAATGAACGGCAGTGCCTTTCTTAATCTGATAAAGCGGTGGCTGGGCGATATAAATATGACCGTCGGTTACCAATTGGGAAAAGTGCCGGAAGAATAAAGTTAATAGTAAGGTTCTAATATGAGCTCCATCAACGTCGGCATCGGTCATAATAATAACACGATGGTATCTTAACTTGCTTAAATCTATTTGATCGTCAATGTTGGTGCCTAAGGCAATTACTAGATTTTTGATTTCGTTATTGGCTAACATTTTGTCCAGGCGAGCCTTTTCGACATTTAAGATCTTGCCTCTTAGTGGTAGGATGGCTTGAAATTTACGGTTTCGGCCCTGTTTAGCACTACCTCCGGCGGAGTCACCCTCGACAATATACAGCTCACATTCTTCGGGGTGGCGAGAAGAACAGTCAGATAGTTTACCCGGTAGAGTCATCCCTTCTAGTGCGCCCTTACGGAGAATGGTGGCTCGAGCACTACGAGCGGCTAGTCTGGCTTGAGCGGATAAAACACATTTTCCGACCATAGCTTCAGCTTCCTTGGGGTGTTCCTCTAAAAAAACATTAAAAGTTTCACCAAAGATTTGTTCTACATAAGTTTTGACTTCAGCATTACCCAGCTTAGCTTTGGTCTGACCTTCAAATTGAGGGTCAACAATTTTGACACTAATAATCGCCGTCAAACCTTCACGGACATCTTCGCCGGTTAGATTTTCGTCTTTTTCTTTAATCAAATTATGTTTGCGAGCATAAGAATTTAGAGTCCGAGTTAAGGCTGTCTTGAATCCTAGTAAATGAGTACCACCTTCGGGGGTGTGGATATTATTAGCAAAACAAATTGAAGTTTCGTTGTATTGATCATTGTATTGCAGAGCAATTTCTATTCGAGTGTCATGAACAGTTTTATCGCAATAAAAAATAGTTTCATTTTTGACACTTTGATTGCGGTGTAGAGCTTTAACGTAGGACTTAATACCGCCTTCAAAGTAAAATTGATAGTGTTTAGGGCTGTGATCTTGTCTCTCGTCAATCACATTCATGGTAATCCCTTTGTTGAGATAGGATTGTTGGCGCAGACGATCTAAGATTTTGCCCCAATCAAATTCGGTTTCGGTAAAAATAGTCGCATCTGGTTTAAAAATAATCGTGGTTCCAGTTTTTTTACTGACTCCGACAGAGGCCATCTTTTTAATTGGTTTACCAATTTTAAATTCTTGCATCCAAATATGGCCATCTCGGTGGATTTCCGCTCTTAGATATTCACTCAAAGCATTAACTACTGAAGCGCCTACGCCATGTAAGCCGCCGGAAACTTTGTAACCGCCGCCGCCGAATTTTCCGCCGGCATGAAGGATGGTTAGAACGGTTTCGAGAGTCGAGAGGCCAGTCGCCTTATGTTTTTCCACCGGGATACCACGACCATCATCTTCTACCTTAACCATTCCGTCTTTAAGTAGGGTGGTAGTAATTTCGGTGGCGTAGCCAGCCATCGCTTCGTCAATTGAGTTATCAACTATTTCCCAAATTAAATGATGAAGACCAGCTGATGAGGTAGATCCAATATACATACCAGGACGACGTCTGACTGGCTCTAGGCCCTCTAAGACGGTAATCGCATCAGCCCCGTAGTCTGATTTTGGTTTTTTAGTTTCTGCCATAAAAAAAGAAAAAATACACAGGAAAGTGCTATTTTATGTTATTATTTTAGATAATTCTCTATTAATATTTTAGCAAAAATATCTCGTGTTGGCAAGGGTTGAACCAAATAAAAGAGCTTGAATTTATTGATTTTTATTTGACATTTGCGCTAGTTTCTTGAAATCAGCCCCCTATTCATTGACTTATATCTATTTTTATGTTAAAGTTGTTTTCAGTTCTATAAAAATAAACTAAAAATAGATAGAGAGGCAAAAATGAAGAAATTATTATTATTCACAATAATTTTAGCAGGAACTCTAACTGCTTGCAAAATTAAGGCTAAGATTGTCTTAAAGAATCCTAGTGATTCTTTAATAGTTGTAGACTATGGCCAGAATTTGGCGGCCATGATCAAGGTTAATCAATTTGACTGGTTTGATACTCAGCTTATAAACGCCGCTAGTTTTCCCATGCCTTCTCAAAAAGTTGGTCAGAAGGAAACTTTAGCAATAAAGTTATTTGATTTTTCTGGGTCTCTTACGGTTGAGGCAGCCATTGCTAAAATCATTAAAGCTGGCTACCGTCCCGCCACTATTTTTGAACTATTAGCCTTTGGAACTTATTATCCAGAGCTGCAAAAACAATTCCCCATAATAGCTCTTGGTTCGCCTTGGCAGAGCTATGGCGGTTTTCCCTACTTGAGCTTTAATATGGGACGAAGAACTATCGATTTAGCCTGGAACCAATATGAGCTAGGAGCTGACTTTCGTTTTTTAGCCGTTCAGGCTAAATTTATGGGTTATTCTAGTAGGTAGAGTAAACTCCGTTATTCGATTTGATTAAAACATCAAATTAAATAATGGAGTTTTTTATTTTTTAGAGAATTGTGCTAAAATATTATTATGAAAATACTAGTTACCGGCGGCGCCGGTTTTATTGCTTCGACTTTGGTTGATAAATTGATTGAGGCTGGTCATCAGGTAGTGATTATTGATGATTTGTCTTCCGGCCTGAAGGAGTATATTAATCCTCAAGCTCATTTTTATCGGATTGATATTTTAGCTCCTAAAGTGGAAGAAATTTTTGCTTTGCAAAAATTTGATTTCGTCTTTCATTTGGCGGCTCAAATTAGCGTGGTTAAGTCAGTGGAGAATCCGGAGTTAGACAATCGCATTAATGTTTTGGGTGGGTTAAATATTTTGGCTTGTTGTTTAAAACACCAGGTTAAAAAAATTATTTTTGTTTCCACTGGCGGAGCTCTCTATGGCGAGGCCGAAGTAATCCCCACCCCAGAAGATTACCCAACTTATCCGCTCTCGCCTTATGGCATTCACAAATTAACTTTTGAGAAATATTTACACTATTATTATACAGTTTATGGCCAATCCTATACGACCTTGCGTTTAGCCAATGTCTACGGCCCCCGGCAATACAAGGGCGGGGAATGTGGCGTGGTGTCCATCTTTATTGACAATGCGGTTAATGATCGCGAGAGCATTATCAATGGTGATGGCGCCAAGACGCGAGATTTCGTCTATGTCGATGATGTCGTCTCCGCTCTTTTGCGGGCTCTGGAAACTGATTATGTGGGAGCGATTAACATTGGTACCGGAGTAGAGAAGAGCGTTAGTGCTGTGGTGCTGGCAATTGAGCTCGCGCTGGGCAAGAGTATCAAGAAAAAAACTGGACCAGCTAAAGCCGGCGAACAAGAGCACAGCTGTCTGGCCATTTCAAAAGCTAAAGATATTTTAGGCTGGGAGCCGCAAGTAATGTTGGACGAGGGGATTAAAAAAACGATTGCTTGGTCAAAAGAAAAATTGGAAAAGTAAATTAAGATAATTTTTTGAGAACTGATTCAAATCAGTTTTTTGTTTTTAAAAGTTTCTGTGGTATCATTAATCATAGTTTTATTATTTTAATTTTATCTATGGGGCAACAACTCTCCCTCTTTTCTTATCAGCCACCGCCGGAAGTCAAAAACTTTTATTTGTTTTTTGATACCGAAACTACTGGTTTGCCCCAGAATTATAACGCTTCGCATGAAGATTTAGATAATTGGCCCCGCATCGTGCAACTGGCTTGGGTAGTTACTGATGAGCGGCAGGAAGTGCTGGAAAAGCAATCTCTGATTATCAGGCCCGATGGTTTTACTATCCCAGCGGCCGCCTCAGCTGTCCACGGCATTGATGATGCTAAGGCTAATGAGTTGGGGATTCCTCTGGTTGAAGCCTTAAGCACCTTTAATCAATCACTCATCCAAAACAACCCGACTTTAGTGGCTCATAATATTCACTTTGATATTAATGTCATGGGAGCGGAGTTTCTGCGGGCTAACTTTATCACTAAATTCATGGACTTGCCCCGGATCTGTACTATGAAAAGCAGTATCGAGTTTTGTGGATTAGCCAACCGTAAATTTCCCAAATTAGCTGAGCTTTATCGCCAACTATTTAATTCCGACTTTGAAAATGCCCATGATGCCCTGGCTGATGTCCTAGCCTGTTGTCGCTGTTTTTTCGCCCTGCGCGATAAAAAAATTATCCCCGATTAATTTGGCCTTAATCTATTGGCGCTTTAGCGATTTTTTTGCTATACTTGTATTATAATAATTTAATCTATTTTTGTGGCGACAAGTGTATCACCCAAGAAGATTTTAATTGCTGATGATGAAAAGGCTATCTCCAAAGCTTTGGTTTTAAAGTTGACCAATGTCGGTTTTGTGGTGGAGGCGGCCGTTAATGGTAATGAAGCAATTGAGAAGATTAAGGCCAATAAGTTTGATTTAATTGTGCTGGCTTTGATTGTGCCAGAAAAGGACGGTTTCGCCGTTTTGGAATATATGCGGGACAATAAAATTAGCTGCCCAGTACTGGTAGCTTCGAATTTAAGTTAGGAGGATGATTTGAAGCGAGCCAAGGAGTTGGGGGCGGTGGATTATTTTATTAAATCTAATGTGTCTTTGCAGGATATAATCGCCAATATTAAAAAAATTCTAAAAGTATGATTTTAAAATTAAGTGATGAAATTTTACAGACTCTTTTGGTAAAAGAAAGTTATGTATCTGATGAGGACATGAAGAAGGCAATTGATGTTGCCAAAAAAAATAATACTACTGCTTTAGACTACCTCTTCACCTAAAATATTTTGACCAATGATTTATTGGGTCAAGCCTTAGCGGAATATTACAAAATTCCTTATTTTGATTTAAATACTCATGAGGTCAACTCGGTTCAGGTTTTGAAATCGCCGGAGGAATTAGCAGTTAAATATAATATTTTATTTTTAATGGAGAACAAGGATCAGATTCTTTTAGCGACTGATGATCCGACCCAGACGGAAATGTTAGAGGCTTTGAAGAAAACTTTTCCGGGTAAAAAGATCTTGTTTGCTTTTTCTCTGTCAGAGGATATTAAGAGTAAATTAGTTTTTTACCGTAAAACTTTAGAGACGCGTTTCGCTACTATTTTAAAGGAGAAAAATCGGGTAGCGCCGGAATTGGTAGATGAAATTATTAAAGACGCCATTTTTTATCGCGCTTCTGATATTCACTTTGAACCAACGGGAGAAGAAGTTTTGATCCGTTTTAGAATTGATGGTGTGTTGCAAGATGCCGGTCGCGTGACCAAGGATTATTATGATAACATTTTAAATTTGATTAAGGTTTTGGCTCATATTAGAACTGATGAACATTTATCAGCTCAGGATGGGGCGATTCGTTATGGTGCTGACGAAGAATCTAATATCGATTTGCGGGTTTCTATTATTCCGACGGTTACTGGTGAAAAAGTGGTAATTCGTTTACTTTCCCAGTATATTAGTAATTTATCTTTTGTTGATTTGGGCCTGTCTTATAATGATCATCGCTTGCTGGATCATAATATGCATCGTCAATTCGGGATGATTTTAGTTACTGGCCCAACTGGATCCGGCAAGACGACCACTCTTTATGCGGTGCTGAAAGCTGTTAAAAATCCGGGAGTTAATATTACTACTATTGAAGATCCAGTCGAATATAAGATTAATGGAGTTAATCAGATCCAGGTTAATGAGCAGACTAACTTAACTTTTGCTAAGGGTCTGCGCTCTATTTTGCGCCAAGATCCAAATATTGTTTTGGTAGGAGAGATCAGAGATAAAGAAACTTCAGAAATTGCGGTCAATGCGGCTTTAACTGGTCATTTATTGTTATCTACTTTTCATGCTAATGATGCCTCGACTGCCGTGCCTCGTTTGTTAGATATGGGGATCGAGCCCTTTTTATTATCTTCGACTTTAAAATTAATTATTGCCCAACGCTTAGTTCGGCGGATTTGTGAAAATTGTCGTCATAGTGTTGAAACTACTAAAGTGGAATTAGATAAAAAATACCCTTATTTAAAGACCTATTTTTCGGACAAGAATTATACTTTTTATGAAGGTAAGGGCTGCCAAGCTTGTAATTACACTGGTTTTAAGGGTCGGATTGCACTTTATGAATTAATTAGTGTTTCGACTGAAATTCAGGATTTGATCGTGGCTAAGGCTCCGGCGCAAGATATCTGGCGGATGGCAGAAAAACAAGGTTCACATTCTTTGTTTGTTGATGGTCTGGAAAAGGTAAGAACTGGTGTGACAACTCTAGAGGAGTTACTTCGAATCGCTCGACCATTCTAATTTATTTTTAAAAATATGACAGAAAATCTTAAAGTCGTTATTCCGCCAAAGCCAGTGCATAAAAAAAGTTTACTCAATTTTGGTTATCACAAAGAGGAAGATTATTTTTTTGAAAATTTATCTATTTTGATGAGTTCTGGTATGCCTGTAAGTGAAGCGGTGCTAGCTTTAGGGCGGGAAATGAGAACTCCTAGAATGGTTGGCCGAGTGGATATTTTAGAAAGAGAAATCAATGCTGGTTTATCGCTTTATATGGCCCTGGAGAAAAGTAAATTATTACCAAAACATTTTGGGGAATTAATTAAGGTGGGGGAAAGTTCTGGTTTGTTAGTGGATAATTTTAATATTATTGTTGGTCAAAGACAGAAGGAACGCATTTTTGCCTCCCAGATTAAAGTAGCCATGGCTTATCCGGTAGCGGTTTTGGTAATTGCTCTTTTAGTCGGTGTGGCGATTACTTGGTTTTTGCTCCCTGGATTAACGGGCATTTTTGCTTCTATGCAAATTAAATTGCCGTGGATTACTCGGGTGATGATTGTTTTTGGTAAATTTGTGTCCACGTCCGGTTATTACGTTTTGCCTTTATTTGTAGTTAGCGTTTTTCTTCTTTTTTATTTGATATTTGCTTACAAAAAAACTAAGTTTATTGGTGAGTTTATCATTTTGCATATTCCCGGAGTCAAAAAAATTATTCAGGATTCTGAGGTGGCTCGTTTCTCTTATTTATTGGGCAGCTTGTTGGGAGCTGGTTTACCAATTGACGTCGTTATCGGGTTTTTAGCGGATTCTTCTAATGTGGCTGTTTACAAGAATTTTTATAATTATGCTCGAGTTAAAGTACGGGATGGTGAATCTTTCGCGCGGATTTTTGCGGCTTATGGTGGTATGGACAAATTAATCCCTATTCCGATTCAACAGACTATTATTAGTGCTGAGAATTCTGGGCGCTTGTCGGAGGCTAGTTTACATATCTCTAAAATTTTTGAAGCTCGAATGGAGCTTAATTATAAGCTGTTAACTACTATGTTAGAACCAATTTTATTGGTGGTCGTTTGGTTGGGAGTGCTGGGCATTGCCTTGGCCATTGTTCTTCCAATTTATAGTTTAATTGGTGGTATGAACCAAAATATTTAATTACTTATGAAGCGCCAAGCTTTTACTCTATTTGAAATGTTATTATCGGTGGCTATTATTGCTATTTTAACGGGAATAATGACACCGATTTTTCTTTCTTTCCAAGCTAGAAATGATGTGGATATTGCAGCCATGGCTTTAGTTCAGGGACTTCGTCGAGCGGAACAATTGTCTCGCAATGGAGAAGGTGATTCTACGTGGGGGGTTAATTTGGCGAGTGGAGCTATTACTATTTTTAAGGGGACGACTTTTGCCACTCGCGATATTAGTTCCGATGAAATTTTTTCGATTCCTAGTACGATTTCTTTTGCCGGGATTGGCACTTCAACTTTGGTGTTTGGTAAATTATATGGTTTGCCAACTGCTAGTAGTACTATTACCCTAATCTCAATTAATAATGAAACCCGCACGGTTAATGTTAATCCGAAGGGCTCAGTGGAGTTAGCTGGCGTGGCTATTAGCACTAGTGGAGCTGGACCGTCATTTACTTGTGGGACGCCGGTGGTGGTTACTAGTACGGCGGAACATGTTTGTAGTGAGGTCTCGCCCAGCTTTGATACTTGTACTTATAACACGGTTCAAATTGGCCCTCAATGTTGGATGAAGCAGAATATTAATGTTGGCACTAGAATTAGTGGCACATCGGCCTATCAAACTAACAATAGTCTTTTGGAAAAATTTTGTTATAGCGACAATTCCGCTAATTGTCAGCCTTATGGTGGCTTATATGAATTTAATGAGATGGTGCAATATTCAGGGGCGGAAGGGGCTCGGGGTATTTGCCCTACTGGTTGGCATGTGCCGACTGATGCCGAGTGGTCCACTTTAATTTCTTATCTAACGACCAATGGTTATTCCGGAACGGAAGGAAACGCTCTCAAAGCTTCGCCCGCAACTTGGGACGGCAATAACGCTTTTAATTTTACTGGTCTGCCTAATGGTTATTTGAGTTCTAGCTGGACCTATACTGGTCTAACAACCGTCGCTTATTTTCGGTCATCAACTTTAAATGGTGGCTCTAATACTTGGGATCGAACTTTAGGGTCGGGTGTAGTGACGGTTAATCGTTTATCAGATACTTTGACCACTGGTACTTCGGTCCGTTGTTTGATGGATTAATTTATAATAATTTTTATGGCTAAATATTTTCAAAAGAAATTGACTGGTTTTTCCATGATTGAAGCTCTGCTCGCCGGGTCTTTATTGGCTCTAGTGATTTTTACTGTGGCGAGTGTTTTGATTTTTGGCCAGGAGAGTTCGCGGATTGCTGGTGATAGTCAAAGGGCGTCAGCTTTAGCGGAAGAAGGTTTGGAGGCGGCTCGCAATATGAGTGAGGCTTCTTTTGGCAGCCTCTCGGCGGGGCCGCATGGGCTGGTAGTTTCTGGCGGTAAATGGCAATTTTCTGGGACCGAAGATTATACGGAAATTTTTACCCGCAGTCTCGCTGTTTCTGATCTTGATTCTTATACTAACGCGGTGACTTCAACGGTTAATTGGTCGGCCAGTGCTCAGAGATCTGGAGCAATTTCGCTGACGAGTCGCTTTACTAATTGGCGTCGTGCTGGGTTTAGCAATTGGGCTAGTACTACCGTCGAAGCAGGTTATGCGACAACTACTAACATTTATCGCGGCCAGAGAGTTTTAGTGGATGGTAATTATGCTTATGTCGGTCTAGTTTCCGGCACAAATAATTTTATTATTTTTGATATTTCTAATCCGGCCGTTCCAGTTCCGGTTGGGCGTACTACTGTAACCGCTAATATTAATGACATGGTAATCTCGGGAAACTATGTTTATATTGCATCATCGGGTAATTCCAATGAGCTAGTGGCCGTGACTGTTACTAACAAAACAGCCCCAGTAGTTGTGGCTGGAGCTGGTTATAATGCTGCTGGTAATGGCAATGGCCTGGCGGTTGATGTCGTGGGTAATCGGCTTTATTTGGGTCGATCTTTTAGTGCCACCGCCGGGCAAGGAGAATTTTATATTTTTAATATTTCTAATCCGGCTGTGGTGGGGGCACCGCTCAATACCGTTGCTGGGTTTAATTTGACAGCTGCTGTTAATGATATTGAGGTTTCTTCCAATGGCTTTGCTTATTTAGCAACGGCGGTGTCGACGGCTGAATTAACAATCCTTAACGTCTCCAATTCTGCTAGTCCCTTTCAAGCCGGCGTTCGTAATATTACTGGAAAAGTTATTGGTTCAGCTGTGACTATTTTTGATTCCAATGCTGATGGCATCGAAGATGTGGCTATCTTAGCTCTGACAACTACCGGCGTAATTTGGCCGATAAATGTTTCAACGCCATCTAGTCCTACTTTAATTCTAGCTAGTGGCTATATAGTGCCAGGAGTGGGCAGTGTCCGTATTTATGATTTAGAATTATTTAATGCTAATAAGTATTTAGCTCTGGCTACGGCTCGGTCTACGGCCGAAGTAGTAATCTTGAATATTACTACATTAACTATGCCAACAGTCTTGAGCACGGTTAATTTTAGTGGTACTAGCTTGGTTACGGCCTATAGTCTGGCTTATGCTAGCGGGGTTGATCGTTTGCTGGTATCGACTTTACGAGTAACGACCCTTAATTATATTTTGCAAATTATTAAACCAAATTAAGTTATGCGTTTTAAATCAGCTTTTACCATGATTGAACTAGCTTTATATATTGCTTTGGCGGCGGTAGTACTTTTGGGTTCGTCAGGAATGATGGCTCTGGTTACTGACGCTCGAATTAAGAATATGGTAGTGAGTGAAGTGGAACAACAAGGTGATTCAGTTCTGCAAGTAATTACTCAAAGTATCCGAAATGCCACGGTTGTTAACTCTCCTCTGGCCGGAGCCAGTTCTTCCGCTTTGTCCATTGATACTTCGGTGCCAGCTAATAATCCGACAATTTTTGATATTACCGGTGGCGTTCTTTCTGTAAAAGAAGGGGCTGGGGTGGCTGTCCCCTTGACTAACTCTAGGGTGGTAGTGAGTTCGCTTAATTTTCAAAACTTAGCTCAGACTGGAGCTAATGATAATTTGCGGGTATCTTTTTCAGTAATCTATAACAGTAGTTCCACTCGTCAGGTTTATCAATATAGCCGAAACTTTTATGGCTCAGGGTCATTACGGCAATAATTATGAAATATAACTTCACTTTAAAACCAGCTTTTGTCTCCTTAATCAGTGTTCTGATTTTGGGTGCTGTGGGATTGAGCATTTCGGTTTATATAATTCTATTTGGCTTGGCTTCTTCGCGGGACAGCTTATCATTGTCTCAGTCTGCTCAGGCCCAGACGCTAGCTACGGCCTGTGCGGAAAGCGCCTTGGAGCAAATTAGAGAAACTGCGGCTTATACCGGGACTACTAATTTGAGTTTAGGCCATGGTACTTGTTTTTATACTGTGGCTAATACTGGCGGAGAAACTCGAATAATTAATGTTACGGCAACTGTTTCTGGTGTAGTTCGACGTCTTTCCTTGGTGGTGGTTGATATTGTCCCCTTAATTATTACTAGTTCTTGGCAGGAAGTTCCTTAATTATTGGGGGCGAAATTTGGTTTTTTTGATATTTTGTGTATAATATATAGATATTATAAATCTATTTAGCTTAAAAAGGTCGGGCTAAATATCAATTAATTTTAAATAAAATTATGAAAAACAAAAAGGGGTTTACCTTGTTAGAAATCTTATTAGTTGTCGCGGCTATTGCTATTTTAGCTGGTATCGTTATTTTAGCTATTAATCCAACTAAACAATTGGGTGATACTAGAAATTCTCAACGTCGGATTGATGTTAACACCATTTTAAATGCTGTTTACCAATACGCCATTGATAATAATGGTATTTTGCCTACCGCAATTAGTTCTTCTACTCAGACTTATGGTATTTGTAAGAGTAACCCCAGCGCCACTACTAGTTGTGTAGATTTATCGGTTTTGACGACTGATGAAAAATATTTAGTATCAATTCCAACTGATCCATCAGGTGTGATTAATACTGATGATAGCAATTACCGAATCCAGAAGACTCCTAATGGTCGGGTAACTGTTTGGGCTAATGCTCCAGAACAGGGTGCTACCATTACTGTCACTCGTTAATAAATATGCGATAGAATCTGCTTGATTTTTATAGCTATGAAATCAAGCAGACTTGATTACGTATTTATTCTTATTTTTCTTTTATGTCTTTTAGAAAAAAAATAATTATCTTTGTTGTTTTGGTTTCTTTTGGGCTTTTAATTCTTTTATATTCCTCCTTGTTATTTGTTTTGGATAAAAACTTCAATTATTTAGAAAATGATTTTGTTAATCTCCGTCTTAAGCGCGTCGAGAGCGCTTCTCAAATATATTTTGACGCTCTTAAATCAAAGGCTTCAGATTGGGCCGAGTGGGATGATTCTTATGATTTTGTGATCGATCATAACGAAGATTTTGTTGTTAATAATTTCAATGATTCTTCGCTGGTTAATCTGGATGTCAGCGCTGTTATTTATGCCGATAATTCGGGTAATATTATCGGCTCTCATGCCTATAATTTTATTGCTGAAAAAACTGATCCCGATTTTGTCAGTTTATTTAAGAGCAAATTGGCCGATCCTTATTTCAAAAATTATTTTATGAGCACCGATTACCAACGGGGGATAGTGCTTTTATCGGGTAATCGACCACCGCTTTATTTGGTTTCTAAAAAGATTTTAAGAAGTGATGGCAGTGGACCCTCTCTCGGGTATATCTTTATGGGTCGTTTTTTGGAACAGGAATTTGTTAATTATCGTTTTGGTGATTTAGCGCTGTATTCAATTAGCTTAAAGAGAGTTGATGATTCCGCTTTGCCCAATGATTTTTTGGCAGCCCGCAATAGATTAATTATGAGCGAAAAAACGGTGATCGTTCCTAATGGTTCGAATAGCATTTATGGTTATTCTCTGTATAATGATTATAGTGATAGTCCTGCCTTTGTTTTTAGGATTGAAACCGAGCGAACTCTTTATCGATATGAAATTAATATTTTAATTTATATTTCCGCGTTACTTTTGGCAGTAATTTTGCTTTTTGTTTTATTCTTCTTGTGGATGATTAGTCGGGTTTTCATTGATCGATTGGTGATGATGTTTAATAAGGTCGAAGAATACAAGAAAAATCCAAGTTCTAATGTTAGTATTTCTATTACGGGCAAAGACGAATTATCTAAATTATCAGAGGAGTTTAATGAACTGGTTCATGAGGTTTTTGACTCCGGTAATTTCTATAAAAATCTTTTAGTTGGTTTGCCAGATATCGTCGCCCTGGTTAAGGCTGGCCGAGTTATTTACATCAATGATGCTATTGAGGCTAATACTGGTTTTAAGAAAGAGGAAGTTTTGGGAAAGTTAATGATCGATTTTGTGGACAAGGACTATAAGGAGCTCGTTATGCAGAATCTAAAGTTGAGATTTTCGGGGGTTGATGTTTTACCTTATAATATTAAGATGATTACCAAAAATAATCCGCTCGATATTAGAGTTAGTGCTAAAGTTATTGATTATCGCGGCGAAAAAGTTGACTTAATAGTTCTCACTAATATTAGTGAGGCCTTTAAGTCCCAAAAGAAACTTGCGGAAAAGGTCGCCGAATTAGAAAATCTTAATCGAATTATGATTAATCGAGAATTGAAAATGATGGACTTGAAGAAGAAGATGGAGGCGGCGGGTAGTTTAGACCAGAAATAATAGTTTTTTGCCTCATTAATGTTTTATGAATTATTTTAATAAAAAACCAACAATTTTTTTTGCTACCATCCTGATATTTTTTTTCTTGATTTTTGGTGCCTTTTTTGTTTGGCTTAGTTTGAATTATCTTAATACTGGAGCCGAGGTAGTTAATAGTCAGACTAATGATTTTTTATTGGTAGAAACGGCCAGCCAAATTTCTAGTGATTGGAATAAAATATTTCTCTTGATGGATCAAGCATTAAATGAGCAGAGTTATCGATTAAACCCTGAACAGGAAAAATTTTATTTAGATCAATCTAAATATAATTTGCAGACTCTTAAAGATTATTATAGCCCTGGGGCGGGAAATTATGGTAAAAATTTAGCGTTAGCGGGAGGTTTTTTGAATATTAGCCGTGATGTTAATCTCTTAGAATCATACTTTTCTCAATTCTCTGAATATCTTAATGCCGGAGAAATAGCTAAAGCCGACAATTTACGTTATCAAGAAATTTCTCAGTCGCAGGGCAGTTTAAATACTAATATCAATTTATTTATTGATAAAGTAAAGCAACAAAATTATTTTGTTGGCCAGGAAATTATAGTTAAGCAATCTCATTATTTAAGTCGATTTTTGTGGATTTTTTTAATTTATTTCTTGTTGACACTAACTATTCCCCTGTTGATTTATTATTTTGTTAAAAGCTATTTTAAAAATTTAAAGCAAAGTATTTATCGAGCTATGACCGGAGACTTAACTCAGCTTTTACGAGAAAATCTGGGGCCTTTAGAATTTGCCGAAATTAATAAAATGTTTAATAAAATGTTGGCTAAATTTCAGGAGATTAACCATAATTTTGCGGCTAGTATTAAAGAAAAGTCTTTAGAAATTGATAGAAAATCAGCTGAATTGGAGAAGCAGGAATTATCTTTGCAAGAGCAACAGGATAACATGGCTAAGACCAAGTCTTCTATTATGAATGTTCTGGAGGATGTTAATGAGGAGAGAACAAAATCGGATTTGCTGGCTCAGGATTTGGAAAAGTTTAAGTTAGCGGTGGATAATGCTTCGGATTATATTGTAATTACCGACGCCGATGGTATTATTATTTATGCCAATAAAGGTTTAGAAAGAATTACTGGTTTTAAGGTGACAGAGGTTATTGGCCAGAAAATTGGAGCCAAAACTCTGTGGGGTGGAAATATGCCGACTGAATTTTATCAAAAACTTTGGGAGACAGTTAAGACTAATAAGAGCGATTTGGCTACTGAGTTTAATAACCATCGTAAAAATGGTGATAGTTTTGTGGCGGCTACTAGTATTTCTCCGATTTTAAATAATGCTAACGAAGTGGAATTTTTTGTTTCCATTGGTCGGGATATCACTGTAGCTAAAAGAATTGATGTGGCTAAAACTGAATTCGTTTCTTTGGCTTCGCATCAACTTCGAACTCCACTGACTTCTGTTAAATGGCACGCTGAGATGCTTTTAGAGGGCGACGCCGGGCCTTTAGCTCCAGATCAAAAAGATTTTACTCAGGAAATTTATAATAGTAATGAAAGAATGATTGATTTAGTGGATTCCTTATTAGATGTTTCTCGACTGGATTTAGGGACCTTAAAGGTGGAGGGTGTTCCGACTAACATTTCTGAATTGGTCAAAGACTTGGTTAATGAGGTTGGTCCATTACTCGCCAAAAAGAAGGTTAAATTAATTGAGAAATATGATAAAGATTTGCCGATTATTGAATTGGATAAGAAGATGTCCTTCATGGTTATCCAAAATTTATTAACTAATGCCATTAAGTACAGTAAGGTGGGTGGAGAAGTAGTCATCGAGATTAAGCGCGATGGTTCGGATCAGGTTTTGATTAAGTTGGTGGACAACGGCTATGGCATACCTCTTAAAGATCAGAGTCAGATTGCTGTCAAATTATTCCGCGCCGATAACGCTCGTAAAACTGAGCCTGATGGCAATGGTTTAGGTTTGTATATTGTCAAAGCAGTAGCTATTCAAGCTGGAGGAAAATTCTGGTTTGAATCTAAGGAGGGTGTAGGGTTAACTTTTTATGTCTCTCTGCCAGTTAAATTACCTAAAAAATAATTATTATTATGTCGACCAATAAAATTATTGTCGCTAATTGGAAAATGAAGTTGCCTTATAAGAAGGCAGCGCCTTTGTTAAAAAAATTTAGTTCAATTAAATTTTCCCCAACTGTTCAGGTTATCTTATGTCCGGATTTTATTACTCTACCCCTAGCCTCTAACATTTTGAAAAAATCGAAAATTAAATTAGGGGCGCAAGATGCTGCTCTCGCTGATCGAGGGGCTTATACCGGTGAAGTCTCGCCCGTAGATTTAAAAGACTTAGGAGTTGCATATATTATTTTAGGTCATAGTGAAAGAAGAGAATATTTAGCTGAGTCCGATGCTTTGATTAATCAAAAATTAAAGGCGGTGTTAGCGGTTAAGGGCTTAATCCCGATCTTGTGTGTGGGGGATAAAGTTCGAGGGAAGAACCCCAAAACTATTTTATTTAAACAATTAGCCGGCGCCTTGAAAGATATTAAATTAGCTCCGTCTCAATCAATTATTGTGGCCTATGAACCGGTTTGGGCTATTGGTACCGGCCGAGTAGTGACCAACTCTGAAGTTACTCTAGCTCATTTACTCATCAAGGGTTTTTTGACTAAGCGGTTTAAGCCGAGTCAGTCTAGGGTGATTTATGGGGGAAGTGTTGATGCTAAAAATTCGGCCAATTTTAGAGATATTTTGGTGGTTAATGGACTTTTAGTGGGTGGATCCAGTCTAAATTCCAAAGATTTTTTGACGATTTGTCGTAATGTGCTAAAATAACTTTTATATGTATAATATTATTCCCCTCCTTCTTATTCTCTTAAGCTTAATCGTTATCATCGCTATTATCGTCCGGAAATTTCCGCAATTGGCGATTTTAGATGTGGAAAATATGCCCTCGGAAAAAGCAGAGAAGATTAAGGAAAAAATTATCAAAAATCGTCTGGAGCGGGACTTCACTAAGTGGAATACCCGAATAATTGCTTTTTGGCAAACAGCGGCTAAGAGTTTGAATTTCCTTGGTAATTGGTTGGAGAAGTTAAAAGATCTGAAAGAAAAACGTCAAGAGGCTAAAAAATTATCTCAAATTAGTGTCTCAGAGAAGATTGAATTATTTTTGAATCAAGCTCGAGAGTTAGTTAAGAAGGAAGACTTAGAGTCACTTACCGAAGCGGAGACTAAGTTAATTGAAATCGCTAGTTTAGACCAAAAATATTTTCCAGCCTTTGTGGAATTGGGTGAAGTTTATGCTAAGCTTAAAAAATATACTGAGGCAAAACAGACTTTTATCTATGTTCTGCGTTTGTTAGAGCTCAAGAATGATTCCAAGGCCGAGGCTGAAATCAATTATCAATTATCTTTAGCTAACGAAAATTTGTCTAACCTTGACGAAGCCCGAGATAATATTATAGAATCCTTGAGGATCGAACCCAATCATCCCCGCTACTTGAATACTTTGTTAGATTTAGCTATTATGCAAAAGGACAAGACGTTGGCGCAAGAAGCGCTCGATCGTTTAAGCGAAGTTAATCCGGATAACCAGAAGTTAGGGGAATGGCAGGGGTTAATCGATAACCTATAATCTATATCGCCGTTGTAGCTCAGCTGGTAGAGCATCTCCATGGTAAGGAGAAGGTCATCGGTTCAATCCCGATCAACGGCTCAGATTAAGAAGGACTAAATGTAAATTTGGTCCTTTTTTTGTTGGCTTTTTACACCATTCACGTTTTCTGACCAGTACCTTGGAAACACTAACTAATAAATTAAGCTGGGGTCTTGAGGCCCAAGCCGAGGTGTAATCTGGAGTTAT
>PFAQ01000008.1:4023-5393 GCA_002778645.1 Candidatus Falkowbacteria bacterium CG10_big_fil_rev_8_21_14_0_10_39_9 | reverse complement strand
GCGGACTGGCCAATACTTGGGACTACGGTCCACTCGGAGCTGAGCTCAAGAAAAAAATCAAAGATCTCTGGTGGAAAACCTTTATCACCGATCGTGACGACATGGTGGGTCTAGACAGCAGTGTCATCTTGCACAGCAAAGTCTGGGAGGCCTCCGGTCACGTCGCCAACTTCAACGAATCCGTCGTCGAGTGCAAAACTTGCCACAATCGCTTTCGCGCCGACCACTTGATCGAAGATTCTATCAAGCTCAACGTCGAAGGCAAATCGTTAGCTGAACTCAGCAAACTTGTCAAAGATCACAAAATTCCCTGTCCCAGATGTGGCGCTCAAACTTTTACCGATGTCCGCGGAGTCAACCAGCTCTTCCCCACCAAGATAGGTGTACTAGAAGAGGGGAGTGATACCGTCTATCTGCGTGGAGAGACCGCCCAAGGGATATTCATCAACTTCAAGAATATTCTAGACTCTAGTCGCCTCAAGCTCCCCTTTGGTGTCGGGCAGCTTGGCAAGAGTTTCCGCAACGAGTTTACCAAAGGTCAGTTTATCTTCCGTACAGTCGAGTTTGAGCAGGGGGAGATTGAGTACTTCTTTAACCCAGATGATTCCAAATGGCAAGAACTCTTTGAGACTTGGCTCGCCTCCATGCAAGCCTTTGTCACCAAGACCCTGGGGATCAATCCTGACAACCTCCGGGTCCGTGAGCACGACGACGCCGAGCGCAGTTTCTACAGCCAGAAAACGGTCGATCTCGAGTACAACTTTCCTTTTGGTTACAAAGAACTCTGGGGATTAGCTTACCGCACAACTTATGATCTAGATCAACACATCAAACATAGCGGCAAAGATTTGAGTTACACCGATCCCTTTACGCTCAAAAAGTTTGTGCCTCACGTCATCGAGCCGGCAGTCGGGATTGACCGCCTCGTGCTCATGGTCCTCTGTGATAGCTACTGGAATGACGAGGCCAATAAACGGATCGTCCTCAAACTTGCTCCCTCTTTGGCTCCCTACACGCTCGCCGTTTTCCCCCTCCTGCGTAACAACCAAGAGTTAGTAGGCAAAGCCAAGGAAATCTTTGACATACTCAAAAAGTCGTATCGCACTGCCTGGGACGATCGTGGCAACATCGGCAAACGCTATTTTTACCAAGACGAAATGGGGACGCCGTTCTGCGTGACAGTAGATCACCAGACACTCGTTGATTCAACCGTCACCATCCGCGACCGCGACACGACCAAGCAAGAGCGAGTTACAATCGACAAACTCCAGGAATATATCGCCGCAGCCTGCAAGGTCCGACCTTGAAGGTTGAGCCCACCCCGAACATAGTGAGGGAAGGTCGGACCTTCATGGTATATTAAAACAGTA
>PFAQ01000008.1:0-3971 GCA_002778645.1 Candidatus Falkowbacteria bacterium CG10_big_fil_rev_8_21_14_0_10_39_9 | reverse complement strand
TTGGCTAATCTTGGCCAACAAGTACTCTTGGTTGACGTTGATCCTCAGGCTAACGCCACTTCGGGGTTAGGGATTGAACACCGCAAACTGGATAAGGGTATTTACAATGCTCTAATTGGTGAAAATACCTTGCCGGAGATCATCAAAAGAACCCTCCAGAACAACTATTACCTCGCTCCGGCTACTTTGGCGCTTGCCGGCGCGGCTGTGGAGTTGATTAATATGGAAGACCGGGAATTTAGGTTGATGCGCTTACTGCAAGACGTCAGAAATGATTATGATTTTATCATCATCGATGGTCCACCATCCTTAGGGCTTTTGACAGTCAACAGCATGGTAGCCGCTGATGAAATTCTAATTCCAGTTCAGAGTGAATACTATGCGCTCGAAGGTTTGAGTCAGCTACTGGAAACTATCTTTTTGATTCAAAATAATTTGAAACCATCTTTAGGAATCATGGGAGCGGTGATTACTATGTTTGATAAACGGAATCGTTTGTCGGAATTGGTCAAAGCCGAGATCCATCAATATTTTCCTAACCGAGTATTTAATTCTATTATCCCTCGGAGTGTCCGTTTAGCTGAAGCTCCTAGCTATGGCCGAACTATTTTGCAGTATGATCCGAAATCAACTGGAGCTCTAGCGTATGAAGAGTTAGCTAAAGAAATTATTGCGTTAAAGAAATAATTATTTAATTATAAATATATGCCTCAAGGATTAGGTCGCGGTCTATCATCACTCATTCCGAAGAAGATTAATAATACTTATTCGGATTTTAATGTTAAAGATAATAATGGTTTAGAGATTTCCGATCGCAGTCGAATTATTTATATTAATCCGAGTGAAATTATTGCTAATCCGTATCAGCCTCGGCGAGATTTTTCCGACAAAGCTTTGGAGGATCTAATGAAGTCCATTAAGGAACATGGTATTATTCAACCATTAGTGGTAACCAAAATTGATACTGGTTATGAGCTGATTGCCGGTGAAAGACGCTGGCGCAGTGCCAAGGCTTTGAGCTTGAAAGAGGTTCCAGTGATTGTGCGGGAGGCTAATAAACAGAAGAAATTGGAATTAGCTTTGATTGAAAATTTACAGCGCGAGAATCTCAATCCAGTCGAAACAGCGATTGCCTATAATCAACTGATTAATGAATTCAATTTAACCCAAGAAGACGCCTCTGTTCGAGTGGGCAAGTCCCGTTCGGCGGTGGCTAATTCTCTGCGCCTCTTGCAATTACCGGCGGAGGTCCAATTAGCCTTGATTGAAAAAAAAATTACTGAAGCTCACGCTAAATATTTATTAGGGCTAGAATCACCCGCTAAACAATTATCAGTTTTCAAGAAGATTTTACATCAAGGCTTGTCGGTTAGAGACACGGATCAATTGATCAAGAATTTGGGTGGTACTAAAAGTGCTTTGGTAAAATCGGATTATCGCGACAAGACTCGCTCGGAAAAATTGTCTCATTTCTTTGGGGCTAAAGTGGAAATCAAACGCCAGAAACAAGGTGGTCAAATTATTATTAATTTTGCCGGCGATGAAGATCTAGATGAGATCATTAGAAAAATCTAGCTTAAATTTTAAAACAATTATGAGATTGAAAAAAGTCTGTAAATTATATTTATAGACTTATTTCGCTCTTAAGACTAATTTCATGTCATTCGTGCATCTGCACAATCATACCCACTATTCGTTGCTTGATGGCTTAACTAAGCCCGAGCAGTTGGTGGCAAGGGCCAAAGAACAAGGTTCTCCCGCCGTGGCTATTACGGACCATGGCGTGATGTATGGCGTGATTGAGTTTTATCAAAAATGTCAAAAAGCCGGTATTAAACCAATCATTGGAGTGGAGGCTTATTTAGCGCCTAATTCTCGTCATGACAAGAATACTAGGGAAGACGCGCGCAATTATCATTTGTTGTTATTGGCTAAGAATAATGTTGGTTACAAAAATTTAATTAAATTAACTTCCATCGCTCACCTCGAAGGTTTTTATTATAAACCCCGAATTGATTGGGAGTTATTACAACAATATCATGAAGGACTCATTGCTTGTACGGCTTGTTTGGGGGGTGAAATTCCTCGTTTGATTTCCGCGGGAAAATTAGACAAGGCTAAAGAGCGCATTATGGATTATCAAAACCTGTTTGGGGCGGATAGTTTCTATCTGGAAATCCAAGATCATCCTGAGCTCGAAGGCCAAGATAAGGTTAATAAACAATTAATGGTTTTTTCTAAAGAACTAAATGTCCCCCTAGTCGCTACCAATGATTCCCATTATTTGCGTAAAGAACACGAAGAAGCCCAAGACATCCTATTGTGTCTGCAAAATAAGAAAAAATTAGATGATACTGATCGAATGAAGATGATGGGCCATGGTGATTATTCGGTTCGCAGTAACGCGGAAATGATTGCTGCTTTTAAAGAAAATCCCGAAGCGGTTGCCAACACTCTCAAGATTGCCGACATGTGTAATGTCGAAATTGAATTAGGCAATATCCAATTACCTCATTTTGAAGTGCCGGAAGGCCATGATGGTAATAGTTTTCTGCGGGAATTATGTGAGAAAGGCCTCAAAAAAAGATATGGATTGGTGGGCGACAAAGTTGTAGATGACGGTTTCGCTACTTTAGATTTGGAAGAAGTGGAAAAAATCAGAACCCGCATGGATTATGAGCTTGAAGTAGTTACCAAGATGGGTTGGCCTTCATACTTCTTGATTGTAGCTGACTTTGTCAATTGGGCCAAAGACAACAAGATTGTGGTGGGCCCAGGTCGGGGTAGTGCAGCCGGATCTTTAGTTTGCTATTTAACCGGCATTACCAATCTTGATCCGCTCAAATATGATTTATTATTTGAGCGCTTTCTAAATCCCGAACGTATCTCGATGCCAGATATCGATTTAGATTTTGCTGATATTCGTCGGGGTGAAGTGATTCGATATGTGGAGGGGAAATACGGTCAAGATCATGTCTCCCAGATTATTACTTTTGGAACGATGGCGGCTCGAGCGGCGGTGCGTGATGTGGGGCGAGTGTTAAACGAACCCTATGACTATTGCGATCGCTTGGCCAAGCTGATCCCGATGTTTTATAAATTAGAGCAAGCTTTAAGTGAAGTGTCGGAACTTAAAGAAATTTATTCTAAAGAACCAGCGGCCAAAAGAATTTTAGATTACGCTAAAACCTTAGAAGGCGTGGCGCGGCATTCCTCGATGCATGCTTGTGGCGTGTTGATTACCAAAAATCCCTTAACTGATTATACACCAATCCAATATGCTTCGTCTTCCGACAAAGAAGTTGTGTGCCAATACTCGCTTCATCCCATTGAAGATTTGGGTTTGTTGAAAGTGGACTTTTTGGGTTTGAAAAATTTAACGATTATTGAATCAGCCCTCAGGATTATCAAAAATACGCGCGGTGTAGAAATTAATATTGATAAAATACCGCTTAACGATTTAGAATCTTATCGTTTGTTTCAAAACGGCGAAACTACCGGCATTTTTCAGTTTGAAAGTTCCGGCATGAAACGTTATTTACGGGAATTAAAACCAAATGAATTTGAAGATATTATTGCGATGGTCGCCCTTTATCGTCCGGGTCCGATGGAATGGATCCCGGATTATATTGCCGGTAAACATAAAACTAAAAAAATCAGTTATTTACATCCGAAATTAGAATCAATTTTGGAAAAAACTTATGGGGTGGCGATTTATCAAGAGCAGGTTATGCAAATCTCGCGAGAGTTGGCTGGGTTTAGTAAAGGTGAGGCTGATACTCTGCGTAAGGCTATGGGTAAAAAGATCCCAACTTTGCTCGCGGAACAGAAAGAAAAATTTGTGGTGGGTTGTGTCGCAAATGGCGTCGACAAAGAACAGGCCGAAAAAGTCTTCTCGTTTATTGAGCCGTTTGCCGGTTATGGTTTTAATCGCAGTCATGCGGCTTGTTATGCTTTAATTGCTTATCAAA
>PFAQ01000042.1 GCA_002778645.1 Candidatus Falkowbacteria bacterium CG10_big_fil_rev_8_21_14_0_10_39_9 | reverse complement strand
ATAATTATCTCTAAAAATTATGAGCGAAAATGAATCCTACCAGCGCTCCTCTTGGGACGAATATTTCATGGAAATTGCTAACACTGTGGCCAAGCGGGCTACTTGTGACCGGGGTCGCAGCGGTTGTGTTATTGCTCGCGACAAACAATTGCTAGTCAGTGGTTATGTTGGCAGTCCCAAAGGATTACCCCATTGTGATGACATTGGACATCAAATGAAAAAAACCATTCACGAGGATGGAAGTGTCACCCAGCATTGCGTTCGCACTGTGCACGCCGAACAAAACGCCATTTGTCAGGCAGCCAAATTAGGAATTTCTTTGCAAGGAGCCACACTGTACTGCCGCATGACCCCTTGCCGCACCTGTGCCATGCTCATCATCAACTGCGGCATCGTGCGTGTCGTCTGTGAAAAAAAATATCATGCCGGATCCGAGTCAGAAAAAATGTTTAAGCTCACCGGAATTACCCTAGAATACGAGAACGATGAGATACTACAATATGACAAACAATAATCATTTTTAAAATAAATATTAATTACATATTTATGGCTAAAATTTTTGTGTATGATGAGTTCGGTCCCGAGGACACCGCGATGATGCAGGCCCTTTATTCTCGTAGCCCCAAAAGTGTAGTGGAGCATGTCGAAAAAGTGAAACAAAGTGGTTCTGGTAAATTCATGGAAACTTTTTATGTCGGCTACGGCCACATGAGTATTGCCGATTGCGGTTCGACCACTATTTTTATTGAACAATTAAGCATGTTAGCCGACAAAGCTATCCAAGACAATCAATTATATTCCGGTCAAGAAACTTCTACTCGCTATATTGATATGAGCCAGCAAGCTATCGTTGATCCGCTGGCGACACCGGAATCGAAAGCGATTCACGACAAATGGATGGCTTTTTATATTGACAACCAAGAAGCGGTCCAAAACTTTATCAAACAAAAATATCCTAAGAAAGACGAAGAAGACGAAGCCGTTTATGAAAAAGCCATCAAAGCTAGAACTTTTGATACCATGCGTGGCTTCTTGCCTGCTGGCATTACTACTCAATTAAGTTGGCACACCAATTTGCGCCAAGCTTGGGACAAATTGTCATTGTTGCGCCATCATCCCTTGTCCGAGGTCAAAGATATTGCTAATGACATGCTGGGTAAACTGAAAGAAAAATATGCTCATAGTTTCAGTCATCAATTATTTGAAGAGCAAGAAACCTATCGGGGCTATACTGTTTCCAAACATACCTATTTTCAACCAGAGACTAGTGTTCCCTTCAAAATGTCAACTACTATCAAAAACGAAGAGTTAGAAAACTATACCGACATCTTAATCAATCGTCCTATCAAAACTAATCTACCGACCTTCTTAACCGAACTGGGTCAAGTTACTTACGATTTTATTTTAGATTTCGGTTCTTTCCGCGATATTCAAAGACATCGAAACGGCGTCTGTCGCATGCCACTTCTGACCACTAAATTAGGCTTCAATCCTTGGTATCTAGAGCAATTACCAGCTGATTTACAAGCTAAAGCTCAGGAATTAATTGCCGAACAAACCAGTGCTTTAGACAAACTAGAAACCATTCCCGAGATCAAACAGTACTATGTCGCCATGGGCTTTAACGTCCCTTGCCGCGTTACCTACGGCTTACCAGCTACTGTTTATACCGTCGAGCTCAGATCCAACAAGACAGTTCATCCCACCCTGAGAAAAATTGCGCATCAAATGCAAGGCGCTTTACAAACCACCTTCCCTAAACTATTATTACATTGTGATTTAGGCGCCGATGATTGGGATGTCCGGTGGGGTTTGCAAGACATTATTAAAAAATAAATTTACATACAACTATGGAGAATAAAATAGTTATCGGTTTGACGGGCCAAATTGCCTGCGGTAAAGGTGTGATCAAAAAATATTTAATGGAATCCTATGGTGCTAGTGATTACCGTTTTTCCACCATCTTACGGGACCTGTTAAAACGACTACATTTAGAATCAACCAGAGAAAACTTAATTAACATCTCCACTATCCTGCGCCAAAACTTTGGCGATGATCTTCTGGCTAACGCCATGGCCGAAGATATTAAAAATGATGAAGCCACCTTTATGGTCATTGATGGTATTCGCCGTTTAGCCGATATCAAATTTCTCAAGGATGTTCCCGGCTTTAAACTAGTCAGAATTGTAGCCAATGAAAAACTCCGCCACGAACGCGTAGTCAGTCGTAATGAAAATTCCGGTGATGATCAGAAAACTTTCGCTGATTTTCTCCAAGACCAACAACAAGAAACTGAAATCCAAATTCCAGAAGTAATGACCACGGCCGACTATGAAATTGTGAATGAATCCAGTATGGACGATCTCAAAAAAGAAATTGATAATATTGTCGCTGATATTAAAAAACATAACGCCTAGCCCTATGAATTTTTCCGACTATCAACAAGCCGCCAAAAAAACTGCCTTCTACCCTAATATCGGCAGTAATTTCATCTATCCGACCTTGGGCCTGGCGGGTGAAGCGGGAGAAATCGCTAACAAAATCAAAAAAATTATTCGAGACAAAAATAGTCAATTAACTGACGCCGACCGAGAAGATTTGAAGAGTGAATTAGGCGACGTCCTCTGGTATATTTCTCAAATTGGTGTCGAACTAAATATTACTCTAGAAGATATTGCTCAAGCCAATTTAATTAAATTATCCTCCCGCCAAGCCAGAAATGTTTTAGGCGGAAGTGGCGATAAGCGCTAACTATAATTATATGGAAAAAGACCGTGGTAAAATGATCGTCATCGACGGCGGTGACGGTTCGGGTAAAGCTACGCAACTCAAACTCTTAGCTGACAAATTAAAATCCCTAGATTACCAAATAGAGATTATTGACTTCCCACAATATGGCCAAAAGTCGGCCGGCATGGTCGAGGAATATCTAACCGGTCGCTATGGCACCGCTGACGAGGTCGGACCATATGGCGCTTCCATTTTTTATGCCATCGATCGTTATGACGCTAGTTTCAAAATCAAAGAATGGCTCAAAGAAGGAAAAATTGTTCTCTCCAATCGCTATGTCGCTTCCAATATGGCCCACCAAGGGGGCAAGATAAAAAATGACATCGAGAGACAAATCTATTTCAAATGGCTTCACGAGCTAGAATATGATATTTTCTGTATCCCCCGCCCCAATATCAATATCATCCTCCACGTCAATGCCGAGGTGGGACAAAAACTGGTTGATAAAAAAGGCCATCGTGACTATGTTGGTGGAGAGAAACGTGATATTCACGAAGCTAACCTTGATCACCTCAAAAGCGCCGTTGATGTCTATACCGAAATTGCTCAAACTTTCGACGACTTTGTTATGATTGAGTGTATGAAAGATGAAAATATTATGAGCCTGGAAGAAATTCATGAAAAAATTCTGACAGCCGCCCTGAAAATCATCAAATCATAAGATAAATATTAGCAAAAAGGGCTCAATTAGATTGAGTCCTTTTTGATTGCTTTTCAGGCTTTTTTTTGATAAAATATAGATATTAAAATATGTCCTACGATGTCATCATTGGCCTGGAAATCCACGCCGAACTAAAAACAGCCAGCAAAATGTTTTGCCGCTGTCATAACAATCCCTTAGGGAAAGAGCCCAATACGGCTGTTTGCCCGATTTGTCTTGGTCATCCCGGTACTCTACCAGTTTTGAATCAAGCGACCGTGACTATGATTTTGAAATTAGGGTTGGCTTTAGATGGAGAAATAAATCTTGTTTCTAAGTTCGACCGCAAAAACTATTTCTATCCTGACCTCACTAAGGGTTATCAGATTTCACAATATGATTTACCCTTAGTCTATAATGCTCAGCTAGAAGTCGATGATGAAAATATTGCCATCACCAGATTGCACCTCGAAGAAGATACTGGTAAATTAACCCACCCCGAAAAAGAAAACTATACTTTAATTGATTATAACCGCGCCGGCACGCCACTGATTGAAATGGTTACCGAACCAGTTATCAAAGATGCCGCCTCCGCTAAAAAATTCTGCCAAAAGTATCAACAGATTCTCCGCTACCTAGAAATTAGTGATGCTGATATGGAAAAAGGTCAGATGCGTTGCGAGGCTAACATCAGCTTACAAAAACCAGGTTCCTGGAAATATGAATTAGGCCAAATCCTGCCAACTGGAAAAACCGAACTGAACCCTAAGGTAGAAATCAAAAATATCAACTCCTTCAAGGCGGTCGAAAAAGCCATTAATTTTGAAATTGCCCGTCAGACCGAACTATTAGATAATAACCAAAAAATTGCCGCTGAAACTAGAGGCTGGAGCGATAGCCAAAACAAAACCATCTCTCAAAGAAAGAAGGAAAGCTCCGCTGACTATCGCTACTTCCCTGAACCAGACATCCCACCACTCCAAATCAGCTCTGAGATGATTGCCACTATTAAATCTCAATTAATTGAATTGCCTAACAACAAATCCCGTCGTTTTCAGACCGAATATGAATTATCAGCTGATTTAGCTGATCTTTTGGCTAGCGATAAACATCTAGCTGATTGGTACGAAGAAGTTATTTCCGAACTTAGGTCCTGGGTTGATGCCAGTAGCGATAGCTGGGAAAGACAGAACCAAAAACTCTCCAGTAGCGCGGCGAATTGGATTAGCAGTGAATTGTTTAAGTACTATCCGATCAATTCTTTCTCTCAGTTAAAACAAGAAGGCCGGGTTAGCGCGGAAAATTTTGCCGAATTAATCACTCTGTTAGTTCAGGACAAGATTAACTCTTCCGCTGGCCAGAAAATTCTCTCCGTCATGGCTGAAAAAGGTGGCTCCCCAATTCAGATTATGAAAGATTTGAAATTAGAACAGATGGACAACTCCGCAGAATTAATTGACGCTATCAAAAAAGTGATTAACTCTAGCCCGACTCAGGCCAGTGATTATAAAAATGGTAAAGTGGCACTACTCCAATTCTTTGTAGGCCAAGTTATGGCCGAGACTAAAGGCAAAGCCAACCCTAAAGTATTAATCGACGAATTAAAAAAACTTCTAAGTCAATAAAATGTCATATTTTTCTTCTCCCAAAAAATTTTTTACCCTAATTGAAATCCTCATAGCCATTGCTATCATTGGGGTGATTCTTTCCATTTCCCTAATATCTTTTAGTAACGTCAGACAGAAAAGTCGTGACGCTGAAAGAATTAGTGATATTCAATTACTCCAAAAATCTCTGGAAGACTATTACCGCAACGAAGGTTCATATCCGGCCACCCTCACTCCCGGCCAAAGCTTAGTCGGGGCCAGCTCTTCCTCCACTTATATGCAGTTAATCCCCCAAAATCCCAGCCCTAGAGATGACGGCGCCTGCCCTGACAATGACTATGTTTATACTAATGAAAACGGTAGCTATACCATCTCATTTTGTCTATCAGAAACAGTGGGACAATTAAGTGCCGGACGAAAATGCGTCACCCCCACCGGAATCAAGAACACTGCTTGTTTTGTTTGCGGTGACCCTATCACTATTTCCGGCGTCGGAAACCATGTTTGTAACACGGGTGATCCAGACTACGATACTTGTACCTACGACACAGTCTTAATTGGCACTCAATGCTGGATGAAACAAGATGCTAATATCGGCCGGAGGGTTACCAGCACTATTGCTCAAACCAATAATGGCACTATCGAAAAATATTGCTTAAGTAATGTGGCCAGTGATTGTCCCGAGCAAGGCACTTTTTACCAATGGAACGAAGCCATGCAATATTCTGTACTGGAAGAAGCCCAGGGCGTTTGCCCCAGTGGCTGGCACATACCAAGTGATGCCGAACAGAATACTCTAGATCAATATTTAAATGACACCACCTGTAACCCTAATCGGTCAGCTTATGATTGTAACAACGCCGGCACCAAGATGCTGGACAATGGATCATCGGGGCTTGATCTTATTACTCATTCATTCAGAGATTTGGACGGATCATTTCCCCTCCAATATTGGTATCTTATTAATCTTTGGTCATCATCCATCAGCGGTGGCAACGGATGGATTAGACACATCGAAGGACCGGGAGTTTATCGTGGGCCATCCGACCAAAATTATGGCTTTAATGTTCGCTGTCTCAAAAATTAATCATTAGATATGACAAAAAATAAAAATGGCTTTACTCTAATGGAACTATTAATCGTTTTAGCGATCATTGGGGTCATTATGTCAGTGGCCGTTATTGCTATTGGCAATATTCGAGAGAGCACCAGAAATGTCCGAAGACTATCTGACATCAAGCAAATTCAATCCGCTCTAGAATTATATCGAACCAACGAAAGAACTTATCCCAACACAATTTCTACCGGACAAGCCTTGCTCGGCTCCACCTCTTCTAGCACCTATATGATACAAATTCCAACCAACCCCACACCGCGCAATGATGGTATTTGTCCTAACGATAATTATTTATACCAAAACAACGCCACCGGAACTAGCTACAAAATAGATTTCTGTCTATCAACCCCTACCGGCAATCTAACGGCCGGAGAAAAATGTGCTACACCGCAAGGAATATTAAATCGAAATTGTTTTCTTTGTGGTGATTCTGTAATTGATTCTCGCGACGCCCAATTATATCCGACGATTCTAATTGGGACGCAATGTTGGATGGCCAAAAACCTTAATGTTGGCACCCAAATTAAGGGCAACACTGACGCCACTAACAATAATGTTATAGAAAAATATTGTTTTAATAATGATGCTAATAAATGTGCTACCGATGGCGGTCTATACCAATGGAGTGAAGCCATGCAATACATAACAACCGAATCGGCTCAAGGTCTTTGTCCAACTGGTTGGCATATCCCGACTGACGCCGAGCAAAACACTCTAGACCAATTTTTAAATGATACTACTTGTAACGCCAATAGACTTGGAGTTTGGGATTGCGCTAATGCCGGTACTAAATTAAAGGCTGGTGGTATATCTCATTTTGAAGGACTTTTAACTGGCATTCGTTGGCCCAGTGGAGCGTTTAACGGTGAATGGGGTGCGATGTTTTGGTCATCTACCAATATTTATCAAAGCGGGCTTCTACCAGAGGTTCGACTTCTGGACGCTGGCTATCCAGCCGTTCATCGCGACAGATACGAAGTAACCTTTGGCTTTTCCATCCGCTGTCTAAAAAATTAATCAATTTCATGTAACAAAAAATCCCTCTAATCTGGGGGACTTTTTTTATTTCAAAACCTAAGCGATAAACTGCTTTATTAATCCTTCCGCTTCGGCTAAATCCTGAACCCAATGAATCTTTTTCCCTTGCTTCTCCCAGCGCCGATACCAAGTTTTTTGTCTCTTAGCGAATTGGCAAATGGCCGTAAATAATTTAGTCGCCATCTCCTCGTATTCCATTTTATCCTGCAAATAAAAAGCGACGTAACGATATTCTAAACCAAAACTCTCTAATCTTGTCCAGGAAACACCATCGCGGTGCAACCGCTTTACCTCATCTACTAATACTCCATTAGCTAAGCGATCCTCTAGGCGTTTTAGAATGCGGGGGTATAAAATTTCCTTAGGAATATCGAGGCCTAGAAGCAAAAAATCATACAGAGATTCTCTCGTTTTAGCTTGATAGCTCAAATCACCGCTTAAAACCTCTAAATATCTAATTAAATGGCGCTTATTGTTGATATCGCTATTATTGAGTTTTTGCGCAAATGCCGGGCTTTTAGCCATTAATTTATCATAAAGTTCAGGGGCATCTAATAACTCCAGCTCTTCTCGCAGCTTAGTATCCGGCTTCACCTCCGACAAATGATAATTATCAACTACGGCCTGCAAATAGAGACCAGTGCCACCCACAATAATCGGTAATTTTTTCCGCTCAACAATATCAGCCAGGGATGCAAAGGCCAACTTCTGATATTTTCTCAAATTAAATTCAGTCTTAGGACTCGCCACATCAATCAAGTGGTATTTAATTTTTTTAGTCTTACCTGACGGCAATTTAATATTATAATCCGGTAAATCTTTACCGCTACCAATATCCATACCCCAATAAACCTGACGACTATCAGCACTAACAATCTCACCCCTAAAAACATCGGCCAGTTTTATTCCTAACCCGGTTTTACCACTGGCGGTAGTGCCCAGAATAACCACCACCTTATTTTTAGTTTTGACCTTATTCATATTGTGCTATTATTTTTCCTTCTAAGGCTAAGTCTCTCACTTTGTTAATTTTCACCAACACAAAAGATCCCAGTAAATTATTGGCCGGAGCGCCCATTATCCGCACTAGTTTATAGGTCCGAGTTTTGCCATACCACTCTCCTTGCCGATTTTTACCATCCACCAAAACGGCCACAGTTTTTTTCAAATAATATTTATTATTGAAACTAGCGGTCTGACTTAATATCTTAGCTAAAACATTTTCTCGTCGTTTCTTTTCCAGTCGAGTGACATCGTCGGTCATTTGATAAGAAACAGTCCCGTAGCGCGGGCTATACTGAGAAATATAGGCCATATCAAACTTAACTGATCGGAAAACTTTAGCGGTCTCTAAAAATTGCTTCTTAGTCTCACCCGGAAAACCAACAATAACATCGGTAGTAATGGCTACGGGCCACTCTGGTTTGTATTTTTTAACTGCAGTCCTAATCTTTTGCACTAAATCATGAAAATGTTGAGCGGTATAGCGACGATTCATTTGGCGCAGAATTTCATCATCCCCAGACTGTAGGGCAAAATGAACATGCTCACAAACTTTAGGTAATTTTCCTAAGGCATTGATCAGTTTAGAACTAATATCTTTGGGATGACTAGAAACAAAGCGAATCCAAAAATCGCCTGGAATAGCATTGATTTTAGTTAATAATTCAGTAAAATCCACCGGACCAGAGTGATAACTGTTAACATTCTGGGCGATTAGAGTCACCTCCTTATAACCCTTCTTAATTAACTGTTTTACTTCACTGACAATTTGGCTGGCACTACGATACTTTTCTCGCCCCCGAGCATAAGGCACAACGCAATAGGAGCAGAAGTTATTACAACCATTACCAATCGGAACATAAGCTCTGAAGCTTGATTCATGTTTAGGCAGTACTGACAAATATTCCTTAGAGTCTAAATACTTATTTGTTTCAGTTATGGTTGGGTTTTCGATTCGTTCTAACAAGGAAGTCATCTCGATAATTGGCAACCACAAATCGACCTTGTCTTTAATTCGACTGCGCACATCCTTTCTTTCGCTCAAACAACCGGTAATGACCACTATCGCTTGAGGATGTTTCTTTTTAATCTGATGGACTAAACTATATACTCGGTCTTCAGCTGATTGCCTAATACCACAAGTGGTGATGATTAAAATATCAGCCTTGAATTTATCGTCCACCTTAACTAAATTATTTTTTTCTAAATAAGCCGCTAGGCGCTCACTGTCTGAATGATTCATTTGACAACCAAAAGTAATGATCTGATAGGTTAACATGTTATTTTTTTGAACTTAATTTATATAAAGCAAAATCTTTGTTGATCACTTTCACCAACTCAATATCAAGACCGAAGTTAGCCAACTTTCTGGTTTTGAGATAATTAAAATCTTCTGGTTTGAGTTGAAAATTGAGATAGTAAAGTGGGGCCACCTGGGCTAATTTAAAATAAATTTTATTCATTTGATCATCACTGAAAAGTCCAATGAGCACTCGTCTCTCCGGAAACAAAACCTTGTCATGATATTTGGTGATAATTACGGCTGGTGGTGGAGTCAGCTCTATTACTTGTGCATACAAGTCATAATCCACGCGATTACTATAAGTCACATTAACCAGACCCTCTTCTGAACCAAACATGACAAAGATGGCTGAATACAAGAAAATGGCATAAACAACTAATAAAGACAGAGCACTTCTAATCAGCGCCTTTTTACCGCTCAATAGACGACTTAAGCGATCAATAAAGTAGGCTGCTAGTGGTATAGCCCCCAGATAAACCGGTAACCAGTAGCGCGTATAGGAATTACCGATAGTAAAACGACGGGGGTCGGGATTATCAGTAAACTTCCAAGAGCCATAATAAAGCACTAAAATCACTGAGACTAATCCCCAAACCAAGAGATAGACTAAATATTTTTTGCGGAATTGCTTGTAACTTACCAGCAACCAAATTAACCCCAGAGTAGCCAAACCAGCGAGCCAAGGGAACATCAACACCACATAATTATAAAACATAGTCAGGGACTGCCGGGGCCTGAAACCAAAATAAAAAATAGTATTGCCAACCTTCTTGACGGCCTCACCCAGAGAAAATCCCTGATTACCAATAGTAGCAATAGATGTCAGTGATTGATTCATCTCCACATAACCTCCCGAGGTAAAAGAGCCATACAAAGCCTGATTCCAATAAGCCATGGGCAGTAGGGCCAATAGAAAGAAAGTGATTAATACTATTAAACGAAAAATATTAAACCGTTTAAAATAAAAAATAAAAATTAACACCAAGGCTGGCGCTAACCACAAAAGTTCGGAAACTCTGGTTATAACCGCTAGTCCAAAAAATAGACCGGATAAAGCCGCTAAAATAAAATCGCGCCGATTAAAATGTCCCGTAAAAAACCTGGGGTCGGTCTTTATCTCTCCGGCCCGGTTTTCCAAAAGAGATGATAGAAAGTAGAAGGCCATAATGGCCAGCACTATGAATAACACATTGTGAAACATGGATCGAGCCGAATAATAGATATAGACCGGAAAAAAGGTTAATAAGGCGGCGGAGAGCAGGGCTATTCGACGACTAGAAAATAATTTCTCTACCAATAAATAGAAAAAAATAATTCCGATAGCACCGAAGATTGGCATCAAAAAAGGAATAATCCCCAAGCCAACAACTTTAGCTATAGTGCCAAAGATTAAGATAATACCCAAGAAACTAACTGGCTTCAACCAACCCCGATCACTGCGAAAACTACGGGGGTGGACGATATCACTGGCCGAAAGATTATAATTTTCAAAAACTGACAACTCCCCAGTTTTAGCATAAAGCTTGGTAAAAAAATAATTGGCAGTTTCATCTGGCGAAGAGAAATGAACATAATCCGATTTTTGATTGGCCAGGTTGTAAGATGATGCTCCCACCACAAATATAATGGCTAATATTAATACAAAAAGCCAAACGTAAAGCTGTTTAATTGGCGGCATTTGAAGCTTCATAGATACCCTTATCTTAGCAATCCCTGTTTATTTTGGCAATATTTTCTGCTATGATGATAACATGATTAAATACCTAAAAAACCAGCCTTTAGAGGCCACTCTATGGCTATTTTCCAGCTTAATTATCACCTCCGCCCTAGTTTACAAGGTTTACTCCCTCAACTGGATCGGAGTTATTATTAGCTTGGTGTTAGCCCTTAGCCTGTGGCTAGGGTTAATTAGATTAATCTCTCAAAAGGCTGAATACACACCCCAAAGCAAAATCCAACTTAAGTCATTGGGAACCTGGGACCTAATCTTATTAATTACTTATCCGATTATAATCCTGGGGGCTCTTTACCTCCTTGGGCAAAGTCGCTCGGATGAGGCCCTAGTTTCACCCTGGACTACAGTGCCTGGATATTTTTTTGTCCTTTATTTTTCAGCTACTGCCATTTTATTATCTCTGATAATCAGAGCCCAAAAAAACACCGTCCTCCATTCCTTAAACTTGATATTAATAGTAATTCACTATCTTCTGTCATTTATCATCGCGGTTATAGTTTATAAAATTGGCTATGGCTATGACCCCTTTATTCATCAGGCCACCATGGACCTAATTGACAAACAAGGAGCGGTAGAACCAAAACCTTTTTATTACTTAGGACAATATGGACTGATAGTAACAATTCATAAACTAACTGGGCTGTCTATTGTAATTCTAGATAAATTATTAGTTCCGGTCCTGGCGGCTATATTTTTACCACGCGCTCTCAATACTTTTATTAAAAAACATTTTACCAACAACACCTGGTCCCAATTGTTATTATTAACTGTTCTAATTATTCCTTTTGGCTTTTTCATCCTAAGCACTCCCCAAAATCTAGCTTGGCTCTTTTTAGCTCTAACCGTCCTCTATAGTGCGATTGATTATCGCCTTGCTCTAATTCTGGCTCTGGCCACCTGCCTTATCCACCCCCTGGCTGGCATTCCTGCCGTAGCCCTAGGGCTATTGTTATTAGTTAACCACTATCGCCCAAAAGTTAATCAGAAGATCATAAAAATAAGCTATCGGGCTATATTCCTCTTAGTTTTACTAGGAATTCCCACGGCCTTCTATCTATCAGGGCAATCTGAAATTGTCTTGAGCTTAAATTCCTATAGCAGTTTTTTGATCACCCTGGCACCACATTTAGCCCTGCCCTACAAAGAAACTTGGCTGTTAAACTTAATGTACTTTTACGGTCAGAACTTACAATTGTTTATCACCCTCCTAATTTTATCCGGGTCTATCATTATCTATCGCCGTCATAGTAATAATCTCAAATTAACCGCTCCGCTACTAATAGCCGTAGCGACTCTCGGTGCCTACTTTTTAGTTTCCCAGCTATCGTTTAATCTGATTGCCTACGAACAAAATGACTTTGCCAAAAGATTAATTATGTTGATTGTGATTCTTTGTTCACCCGCCATAATTATGGCACTAGAAAATTTAACTGCGAAAATATTAACCCAAAATAAGTTCTATCGCTTTAGTGCTTTAATCCTACTGCTCTCGCTAATTACCACTTCTCTCTACTTATCATATCCCCGCGCTGATCATTATTATAACTCCAAGGCTTATGCTGTCAGTGCTAGCGATCAACTAGCCGTTAATTGGATTGAAAAACAAACCACTAACCCCTATATAGTTTTAGCCAACCAACAAACTAGTGCTATGGCCTTGAGGACTTTTGGCTTTAACCGCTATTACAACAATATCTATTTCTATCCCATACCAACCTCCGGCCCCCTCTACCAATATTTTCTAGATATGGTTTACAACGAGGCTAGCTCTGAAACTATGAACGAGGCTATGGATCTGGCCCAGGTTAACGAAGCCTATTTTGTCCTCCCCAAATACTGGTGGGCTTTTAGTCAGATTCTGGCCGAAGCCAAACTATCGGCTGATTCCTGGGAAAAGATTGGCGACGGCCAAAGCTATGTCTTCAAATATACCAAGGATGTCATAGAGTTTTAGCAGATGATTAATCAATTTGACTCAATTATCTAAACGTGTTAATATCACTATTAATAGTTCCTAAAAATAAAAAAGATGGAAGAAAAATCAGAAAATACTCCCTACAACGGAGAGCATCGGGCTAATTTCGATGGCCATGAATTAGAAAAAATTAATTATCTCCAACATGGAGAAGAAGTTGTCATTTTACTAGAGACTCTCAAAAAAGAAGAAGGTCTCAGAAGTGGGTGGACAATTGGAGTTATTAAAATCAAAGATCAAACTCCAGAACCGATTTGTGTTCCCCTTAATTTCTTAAAATTACCAACAAATACCAGAAAAGAAATCGAGAGGGCAAAAAAAATATTATATTAAACCAAAAAAGGAATGATTAGCAAATCATTCCTTTTTAATTTTCTTTTAATAACAATTTACTTCTTTTCCCAATATTTAAACACCGGTCCCACCGCCATTACTAAGTCGTTGCCCCGCTTCTGGACCAGGACCATTAATCTAACATCTGATAAATCTTCGGTCAAAGTTTTTCCGGACAAACCAGTAATCTTAAAAGTCTTGGTGCTATTTTGATCAACCTTAAACTCTTTTATAATCTTATCAATAAATTGTAAGTCCTCATCGGACAACTGAGTACTCCGTAGCTCCTTCTCCATAATAGTTTTCAGGGTCTTTAATTTATACTCAACATCATTCAAGCTGATTGCTACCTGATTAACTTCATTATTCATCTTCAGGGCCGAAAACATTTCTTTCACCATGGAGTTATTAGCCAACAACTCATTAATTAAAATAATATTAGGCTCAACATAGGAATATTCCAAAAATTTAGTGGCACCATTGCTCAGGCCATCAGGTTGAGTATATTTCTGATATAGTCCAAACTTATCAGCCGGTAATTGCAAGTTAGCCCAAGTAGCCAGAGCGCGGTTAGTTTCTTTACCGGTCCAAGCGGTATTACGAGCAAAGGCTGGTTTATAATTTTCTGGATTTTCTAGGGATGACTTGATTGTCTTCAGGGTCGTCCAGTAGTTATTATTATGCCAAGTGGCGTTTAGAGCCGCTAAACGCTTCTTAACCATCTCCACCTGATCACCATATTTTTGATAGTTAGTATTTTCGACAAAGTAGGCATTTTGGGACGGAATTGGATAAATTAAGTTAATAATATCCAGAGCAAAGCCCAAGCAACGTTGCCACAAGCCGCCCAAACGACAAGCGGTGCTATTGGTAGCTTTAGGCAGAGCGCCTTTGTAAGTTGAAACGGCTGGGCTGGTTAACTGTGAAAAAATATAATCATTGGGCCAATAGAAATCAGCCAGAACCTTAACACCTAATTTACCAAAATTCTTAGGATCAGTTTTATCATAAGCCCCATAGGAATCGAGAAACTCTAAGCTGATAATTTTATCTTGCAATTTTTTGAAGTTATTATTGGCAGCGGCATTACCACTACCAAAAACATCTTCCATTTTATAATCAGCCCCAAATAGTTCTGATAAAGCGTCACGATAATTGACCAAACTAACATCATCTCTTAGTCCCTTAAAAAAAGTTAGCACTTTATAAATCCGGGCCCATTCATTTTTTACTTCATCATCACCAAACACATCCTGAGCTAAATAACTGGCGGCCACCATCTGCAAGCGCCAATCTTCAACATCCAAAGAGCAATCAACACAAGTTGGGCTCTTATAGTAAATTGGAAAAACTGTATTTAGCCACTTCGTTGCTAAATAAAAATTATTTAAGCGAGCATTAGTCTTATATTCTTCCGGCACTACAAACTCGCGATAATCTCGAGTATAAAGCATTACCGGCGACTTGATAGCCGCCTGATGCTCTCTGACATTCTGTACTTCCTTTAAAACATCAACCTTCAAATTCTGGGGGAGATTAAAACTAAAGTCTTCTACTTCCTGTAAGGTAAATTTACTCTTATCACTCAAATCATTGTTGGTATTAATCTGCCCCTCAGCCGGTTTCAAAATTTCAATCAAAGTAGCGCTGTAAGCCATTTCCAGACGAGCTCCTTCCAGAATTGGGTCGTTAATATCACCCACGGCCGCCAAACGTTTGTTATAACGGGTTTTGGCAGTTTCAAATAAATGATGGGCAATATTCCACAAATTACTATAAAAAACGTTTTCTTCAATATCCTTGAAGGCCTTTTTCATGATATTCTGGTGATAATAGGTAATGAAATCAGCCGTAATTAAAGTCGGGATTTGTTTGCTATTTAAAGTGTCTGAAACGCTATAGAAGTTATTTAATTTATTGGCGGCGGGATTTTTAAGATCAGCCGAAAAAGGATTATCGATAATAGCAAAACCATTATTATTTAAATCGCTTAAATTTTTATCCAAATTTATTTTCCGAGCGACATCATAATAATTTAAAACATCGGTTTTAATATTAAGCGGCAATTTATAATCATCAATCTTAACCTCCAGGGAATTATCCGGCTCAGAATAAAAATTAGAAAAACTTAAATACTCTACCCCCCGAATTGAGACATTAGTAGAAGTAGCGCTAGAACTAGCATTATCATTACCTGGTAGGCTGGCAGTTAATTTAGCCTGATCTAACTCATCCTGTAATTTCTGGGCAGCGGTTTTGTCGGTAGAAACAACTGGGGCGGTGTTAGATTTGTTAATAAATTTTTGGTAGACCCAAAAACCACCAAAACCCAGAGCGGCGACAATCAAAAGTAAAATTAAAACACCACCGATCTTTTTACCCAAATCAGAAGAATCAGTATCGGCATAACTCGATCCGACGTTAGTAAAGTTGGGGCTAACCGGAGCCTTAGGGGTGGCCACCTCAGTCTTTTTATTTTCCTCAGATTTTTCAAACATATTATTAAATTAACTATTTTAAATATTTTTGTTTATTGGCAGTATGCTCTTCATAGGTCCGACTAAAAACAGTTTCCCTGGTATCTGGTCGAGATAAAAAATAATTATAATCGGTATAGGCCGAATAAATTGTCCCAGCGATAGCGTTGAGTCCTGGGTTAGCAATCGGCCCCGGAGGTAATCCCCGATTAATATAAGTGTTATAGGGCGACTCAATTCTGGTGTCTTCATAGGTATATTGGGCCTTATTTTCGCCCAAAATATAGGCCAAAGTGGCACAAGACTCCAGTGCCTGACCATTTTTGATCCGATCCCAAAAGATACCAGCCACAACTTTCATATCATTTTTGCTAGTCACCTCTTTCTCAACTACCGACGCCAGAGTGACAACTTGATGTAAGGTTTTCTGCTGGCGACCGATTTCGGTTATCATGGCTGGGGTCACTTTAGACTCAAAGTTTCCCAGCATCTTACGCACAATTTCATCAGCGGTAGTGGAAGCAAAAACCCGATAAGTATCAGGAAATAGATAGCCCTCTAAATCAGCCTTGGCCGGAGCATCAGTTAAAAAATCATAATCAGTTTTATAATCACTCACTTTAAAACTAGCTAATTTCCGATCGATATTCACTCCCTGTTCACTTAAATAATTATCAATCTGTTTTAAGTTCCAACCTTCAATAATAGTAATTACTTTTTCTGGTCGGGCTATAATCTTAACCTGATCCGCTTTTCTTTTATTAACCAAATAAATATTCTTGTAATAAGCCAGGGCTATTAACAGAATAATAATTAAAATTAATGATCTTTTAATTAATTTGAACATAATTGGGATTTTTTTGCTACCGCTTTCGCAATTAATTTAGAGCTCGCACGAATCTTTTTGCCCCGGCCATCAACCATCTTAATTCCCAACTTAGTACAAATCGGAAATTCTGGAACATTACTTAAATTTTTCCGATCACCGCCGTTAGCAAAAATATCCGGACGAACTTTGGCCAGTGACTTACAAACTGTAGCATCGCGATCAATAGACAAAAAGACTTCGTCCACGTATTTTAAGGCTTTGACAATCTTTAGTCTGTCAACCTGGCTCATAAAAGGCACTGAACCTTTTAGTTTGACTTGATAATCATTATTAACAATCGCCACTAGCTTATCGCCCAATTTTCTGGACCGCTCAATCATCTCCAAATGACCCACATGAAGGGGGTTAAAATAGCCGGAAACGGCCACGATTATTGGCTTCTTTTTAATGTTTTTCTTGGGCATATGATAAATATTACTGAGTTAACTTAATATCTTCTAATATATCATAACTGGAAAGAAATTTCCAGATTTGTGTCACAAAAAGACCATCTAATTGGATGGTCTTTTCTAAAAAATATTTGATAGCTAGTTTTATTTGGCCACTTCCAAAAGCTGATAGTTGATCTTAATATCAATTGGTAATTCAGCCACTAAATCAAATTTTTGATTATGGCTGTTTTTCTGCCAAACCCTCAAATAATACCTACCTTCCCCGGTGACTGGAATTCCCTGGATATTAGTTCGATTTCTAAATCTAATCGCTCCGCTCTTAACAATAAAAGAATTATTAAAAGTATTCAAAACCTTTCCCTTAGGGTCAATAAACTCTCCTTTAACATCCAGATTATTATCACGAGAAGAATCTGCAACCGACCAAAAACTTACTAATTGAAATTTAGCCGGAATAATCATCTTTTCATTTTGAAGAATCTTATCTTTATCAACCACTAAGTTCAGCTCTTCAATACAACCATAGAGGCTTAAAAGATTATTTTCAAAATCGATTGATGATTGTTGACAAATAATAGACCAAACATGTTTCATATAATTTTAATTCAACAAAACTTCGTTACTCATAACGAACGATGTGATTTTATTTAAATTTTTATTATTTTCCTCAGCCCAATTATCACCAACCCAACAGAACTCAATGGGAGCTAAAAAATTATAAATCCTGGACCAGTTTTCAACTCGAAAGTTTAAAGCCTCTTTAATTTTATTTAAAGTGCTAAAACGAACGTCCACGCTGCCACTTTCAATGTTAGAAATCATTTTCTGGGTAGTCTTGGTAATCCGCGCTAACTCCTGCTGGCTCATATTCTGAGACATTCTAATATTATAAATTTCGACCCCTAACTTTATGCGATTGGCCGCCTCCTGGGAGTAAGATAAAAATTTGGGATTTTGGCGAGCTTCAGCCATTGGATCAGCTACTAACTTTTTTTGATTAATATTTTTCATAATTTTTGGGGTTTATTTTAAATTGATTATAGTAACTATTAGTTAAATCATAATGCTTCTCAATGGTCTTTCTGGCTCTGGCAGTGTTATAACTATCTGATTTCTCAAAAGCATTGAGCAAAACAATTTGATTTCTATAACGAAAATATAAAACTCTAATCACTATGTTTTTATCTTTTCTGGTATTAATTTCAAAAAAACTATAATTACGAAGAGGCTTGGAGATGGGCGGTGTTGGCCGACCTTCATTTTGTCTGACATAACATATCTTTTGATCTATTTCGGCTAAAATTCTGATCTTTTTGTCTTGACTGACGCCTTTTAATTCTAAATACTTTTTAACCGGACAGAAATTTAAATCATTATTAAAATAGTAAACAACTTCCATATATAAATAACCTTAAATTTATAGTGACAATACTATTATATCCAATTAGATATAATTGTCAATAGACATCAATAACAAACGAAACAGGCCATATAATGGCCTGTTAAAAAATAAATTACAAAAATATACCCCTCCTATGGCACCAAACGCTTCACGTCCCGAGGCAAGAAAACAGCCTCTTTGATATTGCTCAAGTCTAATAATTTCATCACGATTCTAGCTGGACCAATACCAGCGCCACCATGAGGCGGACAGCCATAACGGAAGAAATTGAGATAGTCGGCTAATTCTTCCAAGTTCATTCCCTTCTCTAAGGCCTGTTTCTCCAAAACCTCAATGCGATGCTCTCGAACAGCTCCAGTTGTCACCTCAATTCCTTTATACAGTAAGTCATAACTCTTAGTCAGAGAATTATCGTCCTCGCGCCGAGCATGATAGAAGGGTCGAACCGAGATAGGATAGGCAGTGATAAAAACAAAATCATTACCAGTTTCCTGCTTGATAATTTCACAGATACCGCGTTCTTCTTCTGGATTCAAGTCATCAATGGCTTCTCCCTTAATACCGGCAACCACTAACTTTTCTTTAGCTTGCGCCAAGGTCAAGCGGGGGAACGGTCTGTCGGGCACTACAATATCTAATCCCAAATTATCTTTGATATTTTTGAATCCAGCGACGATCATTTTTTCTTCTTCGACCATAATAGTTTCTTCGGAATCAATATAGGAAATTTCAAAATCCCAACCGGTAAATTCAGTTACATGACGATTGGTAAAAGACTTTTCCGCTCGATAGACCGTCCCTACCATGAAAACTTTTTCCAAACCAGAAGCCATTGCCATCTGTTTGTAGAATTGGGGGGATTGAGCTAAATAGGCCTTCTTATCAAAATATTTTACCTCAAAAACATCCGCTCCGGTCTCACTAGCGGTACTCATAAAAGTCGGGGTATAGATTTGGAGATAATCAGCTGAGGCAAAATATTCCCGAAAACCTTTCTCGAACTCCGTCCAAACTTTGAAAATTAATTGATTTTCACTCCGACGTAAATCTAAAAAGCGCCAATTTAAACGCAAATCAAAGTCAGCTTGATTATCAACCTTGGCTAAAACTGGGATCGGCAATTGCTCTTTAGCTAAAGACAAAATCTTTAGATCGGTTACCAGCAGTTCAAAATCAGGAGTCATCCCCGCTTTGACTGGCTTGGGCTGAAGAGTGCCAGAAACCTCAATGACGCTCTCTAAATTCAAGGTTAAGGCCTGGTTATAAACAGCTTCGCTCTTCTCTTCAATTACTAGCTGAATACTATCAGACAAATCGCTTAAAACTGTAAAGATTAGACCCTTTAAAGCCCGCTGATTGCGAACAAAACCAGCCAAGGATACTTCACCCTGACCCTGTTTTTTAGCTTCTTTAATCAATATTCTATTCATATGTTTTATTAATAAATATGCTTATATTTTAACTCATTCCTATCTTTTTATCAAATAAAGACGGCTTAGTCAAACCGCCCCTAGTTTAAAAACCTAAAATTCCTGTAACAAAAAATAGTTTCACCGTATGCTATAGTAACTAAAAATAATATGCTTAATTTACATAAGACAACTTATTCTTATCAACCAGCTGATTGGAAAAACGGCTACGATTTTATCGTGGTCGGAAAAAATCTAAGCGGATGGGAATATTTTGTCAAAAATAAAAATAATTATATAAATTAACACTTCTCTTTCATATATAATTGTTAGCAATTGATAGAATACTCCGATCCGCCCAGCGGGTCGGTTTTATTTTATGTTCATTCACAATTCTAAAAACCAAAATTATGAAAAGACAAATTACTCGGGCCTATTTGGTCTTCGCGGCTAGCTTGGCCGTGGCGCAATCTTTTTTCTTTGCCACCTACCAATTATTTCTGGATGAGAAAGGCATAAGTTATCTGAAGATGAATCTAATCAACGCTTTCTTCATGTTAGGCAACTTCATTTTCCAAGTTCCCACCGGAGCTTTTGCTGATTGCTACGGTCGGAAAAAATCTATCAATCTTGGTTGTTTTCTATTGGCAACTTCCTTCTTGGGATATTATTTTAGCAATTTTATCTGGTCATTTATCGCTCTAGAAATATTGGGCGCCTTAGGCCACAGCTTCATTTATGGCGCCCTAAATTCCTGGGTCATTGATGAATTAAATAGTGCTGACCCCCATTGTAACAGTAAATTGATAGCACGAGGTAAGAGCTGGCATTTAATCGGCGTAGGTCTGGGCAGTTGCTTAGGCGGATATTTAGGTCGCCACGATCTTGCTCTGCCTTGGCTGCTAGCCGCCTTAGCTCATCTTTTGTTAATTCCTTTATTTTACTTTTTTATGAAGGAAACTAATTTCCATGTTAAAAAAATTAATTTTAATTGGAAAGAATTAAACCTAAAAAAATTCTTTAGGAGTATCTTCAAAAAATCTGGTAAAGGCATCAGATACAGCTGGGATCATAAAGCAATCATGCAACCACTAATCTTCTGCGCTATTGCTTCTGCCTGTTTTATGGGGCTTAATATGCAATGGCAAGGATTTTTTAAAGCCAAGGGCTTGGCCGTGGCCGATATGGGATTAATATTTCTGGGGGCATCAATGGCCGTTTTGCTGGGTACCGTCCTAACCCGTTGGTGGTTTAAAAACCGGGCGCCCAATCTAAAAATACTATTCCTTTCTCAAGGGATAACGGCCGCTGGTATTATCTTGACTACCGCCCATATTGGTATAGTTCCAATCATGTTTTGATTTATGCTTCACGAAGCCGGCCGCGGGATGGTAGATCCAATTGAAACAAGCTGGCTGCATAATAATATTACCAGTGAACATCGCACCACTATCCCTTCGTTTGGATCCATGCTCAATAGCGGGGGTAATGTTTTGGGGTTGCTTATCAGCGGTCTTTTAGCCACCTATTGCTCTATAAACATCTCCTGGCTAGTGTCAGGAATAGTATTATTACTAACTGTAATAATTTTTCTAAGAATCAAACCAAAGGTTTAAAAAAATCAAAAACCCGACATTCAGTGCCGGGTTTTTCATTTCTTTATTCTTTTTTTACTTTTAAACAGTTAATTTTTGGACCAGATTTGGATATTAGCCAACAAATTCTGGCCAATTTAAGTCTTAACTGGCATGGCTAAATTGAGTACGTGCATTTTTTGCACATACTCCTTCTTATTTATACCCATATAGCTATCTTTTTGAACTGTTTCCAAAATAGAAACAGTTACTATATCGAGAACTTGATTTTCAAAGAAGAAGGTATATTACAAAGTCAGCCTCTTTAGTCCCCATAAAACACCGGAAAAACTCAATAAACACTATTTAATAGAATTAATCACTTTTTCAATCATTGGTCGGGCGATAGGAGCGATTTTAATCCCAGCCAAATCAGCAATAGCATTGAGTCTTTTTTTATTAGAAAGCAGAATGATGATAGTTCCTTGGCAATTTTAAAAACCTCTTTTTATTTTTTTACCTCCATAATTATGTCCGCAACCTTAAACAATTAATAAATCATCATTTTGTAAAAAATCTATAATGTGATAATGCTTAATCCCCTGATAATCATCGCCTATTAATTTATCCATGGAAACAACTATTTTTTGGTAATTATCAGAAATATTTAATAAATTGCCGAACTCTCTTTCTTTAACCGCTTTATCGCTAATTAAATAAGCTACCTGGATATAAATTTTCCGACCTTCCTTTTCGGCCACAAAATCAATTTCCTTATTCTCCAGTTGACCAACATTAATTTTAAATCCTAGTCGCAATAAATGTAAAAAAACTAAATTCTCTAACATTTGTCCAATTTCAGCTGCCTGATAGCCAACCAGGGAGTTCCTTAGCCCCAAATCTTCCCAATAATATTTTTCATTAATTTCAAAAATCTTTTTTCCTTTTATATCCGCGCGATTAACTTCATAAATGATAAAACTGGAGCATAAATAAGACAAATAATCTAAAACTTTGTTAGGTGTAGTTTTAGTTTTCTGCGACTTTAAAAAATCACTAATACGATTAGCCGACACTAACGACCCGATATTATCCGCTACATATTCTAAAAGGCGATTAAGAAAATTAATATTTCTAATATTAAAACGGGCCACGACATCTTTTAAAACAATGGTATTATAAATACTTTGCAAATAACCATAAACAATCTCATCACTAAGCTCTAAATTAGCGAGATAGGGCAAACCACCATAACGAATATATTTTAAAAATGTTTCTTCACCAGATTTAAGCTTATGAAATTGTAAAAATTCTTGATAAGATAAGACATGAACCGGGATTTCGATATAACGCCCGGACAGGCCCGTGGCAATTTCTGAAGATAATAACTTGGCATTACTGCCGGTACAATAAAGATCAAAAATTTTTTTAGCGGCTAAATGCCGGAGCGCTTTTTCAAAATTTTCTATATCCTGAATT
>PFAQ01000058.1 GCA_002778645.1 Candidatus Falkowbacteria bacterium CG10_big_fil_rev_8_21_14_0_10_39_9 | reverse complement strand
GGCGAGCCAGTGTTTCCATACCTTTCCGCGCTTCGCTCGGCAAAATCCGTTGGCAAAATTCCTGAAAGTTTAATCTTGGTGCGTTTGTTTGACGAAATCCGAACCTATTTTGAACGCAACTGATGGCGCGCTTCGCGCGCCAAACTGAACGCTCGGGCGGGCAAAAAGGAAGGGGGTTTGGGGGAAGGAATTTTTGCCCGCCCTCGCTTTCCGCCGCCGCCGAATTTCGTGCCAGTGAAACTGGCGCGCCGCCTCTAAATTCTTATCACCTCTCCAATCTTTTTCGGCATTGCCAAACAAAAGGCAGTGCTTACCGCGATTATAAACAATGACGCGCCAACAATCCAGACCGGCTTATCAATAATGTTTCCGTAGATGAAAAGCGGCACTCCAATAACAAAGGCGGTAAGCACTCCCCAAAAAACGCCTCTCGCGTCTAATCTGCTCCAGTACAGGCTCAAAATTGTCGGGACGACGACACAAGCGGCAATCGTGTTGAAAATCCACCACAAATGTTTTAAACCAAAGCCAGGAATATAGTTTGCCCCGAGTGCGACCAAAAAACCAAGTGCTGCAATTCCAAACATGGCTTTCCTTGAACCACGAACACCCCTGTTATCCAACTGTTTATGTATTGCTTCCTCATCGACGCTTAGTGAATTCCCCTCATCAACTTTTTTCATAATCTCCTTTTCTTTGTCTGTAAATTTCATAACATCTGTTACATAGAGTGAGCTTGTTGCGTTGAGGCCAGAGTCAAGTGTTGAGAACAATGCACTCAAAAGCATGACTGCGAACAACGCGAGAGCACCGATAGGCAAGAATTGACTTACGGTAGCAATACCAATCATGGATACATCTACACCTTGCGGCAAACTAATTCCTAAACTGGTATTGGCAGCGAGAAAACCGAGGGAAGAAAGTGCGACAGGAATGATACCGAACATGACCGCGCCGAATGCAAAAGATTTAACAAGATTTTCTTTCTTAATTGCAAACGCTCGCTGCCAATACTGTTGATCGGAAATTGCTCCGGCAATTAAGCCGATCGCTGTTACGATACCAAATGAGAATGCGACACCAGGGTCAAATATATTTCTGAAGTTGCCACTAACTCCACCCAACCCCGCATTTATTGTGCTCCAACCTCCAGCCATTGAAATCGTCCATGGAACAACAACCGCAACACCTACCACAATTAAAATAAATTGAACGAAGTCAGTAACAATTGAAGATTCAAGACCAGAAATGAAAGAATAAATCAAAACTATTACCGCCATAATAAGCATGGCGTTTATAAATGGAATTCCGGTAAGCAGCGAAACAAGACCACCGCCCGCAAACAACTGAACCGCTACCGCCATTAATTGATAGAAAAAATATGGGAAAAGATAAATTTTGTGTACTTTCTCACTTTGTAAGCGATGTTTTATGTATTGCGGAAGCGTATAGCCATACGGCATTTTTTCGCGGATTTTTGGCGCAAGCCAAATATAAATTAAAAGCGCGATAATGTTTGGAAATGTGAACCAAAAAATTCCCGGCAATCCTTGCTGATAGGCAAATTGCACTGATACAAAAAGAGCCGGTGCCCAAATCCACGATGAAGCGATACTTGTTGCGCCAAGCCACCATTTCACATCACGACCAGCGACCAAAAATCCCTGAATTGAGCGATAGCGTTTCCAACGAGCGAAAAAATAGGTAATCGCTATCATGAACACACCATAAACGGCGAGGAGTAAATAACCTTGTGAAGCGGTGAGAGTTAAGAGTTGGCCCATATGGTTTTGCTTAATTTTCCTTTTGGGAAATTATTCCTAAAAATTTTAATAAACTTTCTAATTTCCTTTGAGCATTGCTTTCGTCATAGTTTACGATTATTCCATTGACCCTCTTTAAAATTTGCAAAGGATTATCATATTTCTTAACGGAAATTTTTACTTCCTTTTTTATTGTCGGAAACAAATCTCTAACCTCATCAATTATCTTTTCGATCTTTTTCAAAGCCTCAATAGCTTTTTCGTTATTTTCCATAAGAATTAGTTTATCAAATCTTCTATTGAAACGCCCAACGCCTTAGCGATTTTCGCCATAGTTTGAACGCTTGGCTTATTAACTGTGCCGCCTTCGACCTTCATAAGCGTTGTGTATTTTATATCCGCTTTCTTGGCTAAATCGTCTTGCGTTAAGCCAAGCTTAGCCCTCATTTTTTTGATATTCTCGCTAATTGTTTTTCCACTTGTCATATAAATAAAGTTTTGGTAGTATTATAGTATACAAGATTATTATCCTTATTGTTATACTACCAAATAAAATGAAAATAATCAAACTAAATTCTTGGCAGCGCATTTCGCAAAGCGAAATACGAAATTCGGCGGCGGCGGAAAGCGAGGGCGGGCAAAAATTCCTTCCCCCAAACCCCCTTCCTTTTTGCCCGCCCGAGCGTTCAGTTTGGCGCGCAAAGCGCGCCATCAGTTGCGTTCAAAATAGGTTCGGATTTCGTCAAACAAACGCACCAATATCAAACTTTCCGATTTTTGCCCGCCCCCGCTTTCCGCCGCCGCCGAATTTCGTATTTCGCTTTGCGAAATGCGCCGCCTGTTTACAATTTTGGATTTTTGGTGTAGCATTGTAGTAGTTGAAAGGAAATATCACTAATACTTTAATTCTACTACCACGATATTAGTATGTCAAACATTACAAAAACACTTAGAAAACTTAGGGAAGCAAAAGGGTTATCCCAAGAAAAATTGGCGAGAATGGCCGATGTCGCCAATAATACCATTATCAAAATTGAAGCCGGCAAAAACCAGAACCCTACGCTTGATACACTCAAGAAAATTGCGAAAGCTCTTGAGGTAAGTGTTGATGATTTAATCAATTAAATTATATGTCTTCAAAATATTTATCCTCACTTTCTGATATAGATCGGGCACAACTAGAAAAGCGGTTACACCAAACCCAAAAGGGCAAGTGTTTTATATGTGAGGAAGAGATAGATTTAGAATTGCATAAAGACACGCTTGATATTGACCATATAGAAGCACTCAGTCAGGGCGGTAAAGATAATGTTGAAAATTTTGCGCTTGCTCACAGTCATTGTAATAGATCAAAACAAGCCGCCAATCTGCGTATTGCAAGAATTTTGGCTCATTTTGAAAAAACGAAAGAAAAAATAGAGCGAGAGGAGCAGAAAAGTCCATCACTTAGGCATATTTTATCTCAACATGATGGCTCAAAAAATGATTTCAAAATTACAATTGAGAATGATGTGGTGAAATATAGTTTTTCGGAAAGTGGGGATAATAAAATATATCAAAGCTACATCATCACCGATAAACAAAGTGGTTTTAGAAGTTTTTTTGCCGAAATTCCGTTGGAATATATTTTTCACGATGAAAAAATAAATCCGCGTGGCATAGCACAAGAAAGCTTAAGGAAATTACTTGAAGAATTTTTTAGAGGTCGCCCACAATTACAAATTGCACTATCTCGATTACTTACTAAAAAAGAGAATTCTGGAAGTGGTGTTTATGATGATTCACAAATAAATAAAATTTTAGTGTTTGATGGCCAACATAAAATTGCCGCCCAAATACTTCTTGGAACAAGAAAAATCCCAGTAAGGATATTTATTGATCCTAACCTCGATGTCCTATTAACCACTAATACAAATGCCGGTGATCAATTGCGACAGGTTGCTTTTGACAAATCAATCAAAAGACAGCTTGGGCATTCTCTTTACACCGATAGAATTTCTCGTTATCAACAAGATCATAACTTAGGCGAGGATGACGAGAATTTTTCCGAAAGAGACCTTGTCAGTCATTTCCGTGGAGAAGCACGGGAAGTGAAAAGATACATTCTTGATTATGTGAGAAATAGCATTACACAAGATAGAGATAATCTTTTGCGAGAATATATTGATTTTGAGGGTAAAGGTAAAAAGTTGCCGATTTCTTATAGCACAATCGATAAAACATTTTATTCTTTATTTTTATGTAAGGAGTTATTAAATACAGCGATTAACTACAGGGCGGATACCGGTGAAAATCCGCGACAATTAGAAATCCAGCAGGTGGTAAAACTCATGAATTTAATTGCAGAGGAAATTTATAAAGATAAATATGACTTAGAGCTTGGAGTTAATCGTATAGAAAATAGATTGCGTGATGGTGAGAATATTCCGGAAGTGCATTTGCGGGCAGTTCGAATGAGTAAGGAAGAGATAATGTATAATTGGTTGCAGTATATTCAGACAGTTATTAGTCAATACTTTGCCATTCAGGGCAAGACGATTTCTCCAGACGGTTATTTTCAAGAACCGTTTCCAGAACAACTTTGGGAGAATATCAAAAAATTTCTCCACAACTTAGCGGGTCTTTCCTTGTGGTCTAATAAGGAATTGTCAGCCACTTTATTTGGTGGTAGACAAAATAATGATTATTGGGAACATATCTTTAAAACTGGGGAGACGATTGATGGAAAGAAAATTTTAACAAAAGAGCTAAATGTAATTGAGATGATAAGAGGTTAAAAAATGCCCAACGGATATGATTCATATTTTATGCAACAAGACGAACATAAAAAATTAGAGAATTTTTTACGAAATAGCGACTATCAATTAGCTGTTAGTTTTTTGGAGGAGATAGAGGAAAAAGCAAAAGACGATTCAGATTATTGGTATTATCACGCATACATAGCAAGGAAGATGAACGACTTGAAACATGCTGAGATTTTTTGCGAGAAAGCACTATCTTTATCACCTGCTTCGCGTAAGGCAAATTTTGAAATGGGTATTATCTATCAAACGAAAGACGATTATGAAAAAGCGATTTCTTTTCTCGAAAGAGCCGCAAGCCCAGAAGATGGTGAGGTGTACTATATCGAACAGGTTGATATTTTGAATAGCTTGGCTCTGACTTATAAAAAAGCGGGTGATAGTAAGAGCGCATTGCAACGCTATAACGCCGCATTAGAAGTACTTGCACAAGGAATTTATGAGCGAATTAAAAAACAGCCCCTCCAAGAAATAGAAGCAAAACATCCCGGGAACAATTTAGAGGGTTGGATGCGCCTTGCTTTCCAAATAGCAATTAAAAATGCGGCAAAAGATGGAATTGAAACCGCAATGATACCCGATGGAGAAACCGCGAAAAAAATTGTAGAGCAAAATCCATATATGGGCGTTGCCTTTTACGACAAAGACGGCGCAAGATATTTGCTCCCTGCATACTTTGCCGCATTTTCTAATGCGTTGAGGTCGGATATTTTGTATTCAAACATTGTGAACAATATCGGAACGCTTTTTGCCGAAACCAGAGAAATAGAGGAGGCAAAAAAATGTTTTTTGGAAGCGATAGATTTTACACCGCAAGAGATGAAGTTTGACAATCCACACATTAATTTAGAAAATTTGAAATAGCGGCGTGCCAGTT
>PFAQ01000011.1 GCA_002778645.1 Candidatus Falkowbacteria bacterium CG10_big_fil_rev_8_21_14_0_10_39_9 | reverse complement strand
GCTCCATTTTTAATTAAATCAGCTACCAGTTCAATATCTCCCCGCTTCACTGCTTCATGCAAAGGATAACTACCATCATCGCTGATATCTAGTTCTTTGAGTTCTTCGTCTCCCATATTATTAATTATTAATAATTAATTAACTACCTAACTTTTCTCTGACCTTAGCCACAATCTGAGATAGATCCCAATCACTCTTCACTAAGTAATAAAAAGCTTTCTGGGATAAGGCCTCAAGCACGCGCTGTTCGTCACTGTAATTGGTTAACATAATAACTAAGATGTTTTTACCCCATTCGGTAGCTCGAAGCTCCTTCAACATCGTTAAACCGTCCATTTTAGGCATATTAATATCAGCCAGAATTAAATCAGGCAAATGTTCTTCCGCCATGGCTAAACCGTCTTCACCGTTACCGGCGGTAAAAACCTCAAAGTTTTCTTGCTCAAACTCATAACTAATAGCTTTCACTAATAACACATCGTCCTCCACAATAAGAATTTTTTTTCTCATATATTTAGATTTTAGATTATATTAATTAATTTTAAGTGGAATTGAAAATATAAACGTAGTTCCCTTATTCTCATCGGACTCAAACCATAACTCACCCCCATGAGCTCGAATCAGCTCGCGGGCAATATAGAGTCCCAAACCAGTGCCGTTAGGTTCTTGAATGCGGGCATTGTCGGCCCGAAAGAATTTCTCAAATAAACGACTTTTTTGAGCCGCCGGGATTCCCATGCCCTGATCAGCCACCGAAATCACCGCAAAACCCTTACCATCATCCGGTACGACACTAATATTAATATCTTTATTGGCGGGTGAATACTTAGTGGCATTACTAACCAGATTAGAAAGAACTTGTCTTATTTTAACATAATCGGCAAAAATTAACAAATTATCAGGGATTTTGTTAATAATATTTAAGGTCTTGGTCTTAATCAGGGAGATGTTCTCGGTTAACACTTCGTTGAGCACATCATTAACCTTGAAATCAGCTTTTTTGATCTCAAACTTCTGTCCGGTCTCAATATGGGAAATATCCAACAATTCGTTGACCAACTTAACCATGCGCTGATTGGAAATTTTAATCTGTTCTAGAAAGTCCAATTGCTCGGCATTTAGATTATTATACTTATTCCTGATTAATAACTCCGAAAACCATTTGATACCAGTGAGAGGAGTTCTGAGTTGATGCGAAGCCAGACCCACAAACTCATCTTTCATTCTTTCAATCATGATTTCGCGAGTAATATCTCTTTCAATTGAAACAAAAAATAAAATTTCCCCATACTCATCCAAAACTGAGGAAATATCCACGGCAGCGATATATTTTTCTCCATTTTTTCTAACATTTTCAAATTGACCAACAAAAACCTCCTTCTTGACCTTAATCTTATGCCACATTTCCGCATAATACTCCGGTTTCATTTTGCCACCCCATAATTCTCCTGGGTTCTTCCCCACCACTTCGTTAAAAGCATAACCCGTATTATTTTCCGTGGCCTTGTTGATATAAAAAATCGTTCCCATGGAATCGGTAATCACAATATTATCCGAAGCGCTGTCCACGGCCAATTTAAACTTCTTAGCCTCAATCATCTGGAGCTCTAGGTTAATCTTTTCTCGAGCTAAAGAATCAAACAAATATTCTAATTTTTCCTGCAGAGAACGATAGACATCTTTAGTTTTATCTAGTTCATCGGCAGAAATCCCCGGCATAGTTACGTCGCTTTTAGAAGGCATAAAAAAATAATTAAAAATTCATATTTTATGCTTAAATTATAGCATTATTCCGCTTTTGCTGTCAAAAAAAGCGGCGCCTCTTAAGTCTGATTAAAAGGTGCCGCCAGGCTAGATAATTGATTCTATTTCACTGTCTAATAATGATTATTAACCACCACTCCGGGGTTAGCCACGGTTGAGCGCAGAGACTCCAGATTACCGATTTGAGGATTAGTTAAATAAAAGAGGTATTTAGAGTCACCCTGAGTCATATTAGTGCAACCCGAACTCTTCTGAGAACCAAATTCATCATGCCAATAAGTCCCGTGGATTGAATATGATCCCTTGTAATACATCACCCAAGGCGCATTCGGCAAATCATAAACATGAGTGGCAATCGGTGGGGCACCCGTCATCCGAGTTTTTTTAAGCTTTAACCAGACATTGTAGGATCCGACGATAGTCGGAGTTTCCCTATTACCAGGAGCAATATAAGTCATCATGACTACTTGATTATTCTGATATAAAGCTAAAGTTTTTTTGGCAATATTAACATCGACCCAATAATCACCTGCTTTAACTTTAATTGGAATAGTTATATTTTTTTCTGGAGCCGGCTGAGCAATGGCGCTAACAAATAATGAATTGACATAAGCCCCGGGATAACGGCCACCATCAACTTGATACCAAATCTGACCATCGCCTTTTTTAACAGCGAGAACTTTGACCCGACTAGTTACAAAAAAGCTGCCTAATCTTTTGGCGTTAGTTTTTGGTTCGGACAGAGCTGGAACATAATTAACATTGACCTTACCCCACCAACCTAAGTATTGCCATTCCCGATTAATTTCTTGGCCAGCATCATTTAGAATTATTTTTCCGACCGGAATAGTTTTCAAATCAGAACCAGAAATACCCAAACCCACCTGTCGCATCAGAGCAAAAGCATCCGAAGAGGTAGCTAAATACATCAAAGTCTTGTCGACTGGATTAACATAATGAGCCTTGCCAACATCCTCTGGTTTTAATAGGATTAATCCCTTGAAACGATCTGGGGTGCTACTAACAATTTTAGTAAAATTATCATTGGAAACACCCAGCGACAAATGTCTCATTAAAATATAGGCATCAGCGGGACTGCCCAAATAATAGCGATGGAAATCACCCGGGTAGACATACCAAGCTTCCCCTTTATTATCAACGTCCAGTAGTATCCGGCCGTTTAGACGACTCGAGAGATTGTCCTCGGGAAAAGCAAAGGCTGGGACAGCTAAAAACAAGGCTAAAGAGGCAATGATTAAAGAGACTTTAAAAGAGTTCATAGGTTTTTTGTTGATGCCTTAATTCTAGCGGTAATAATCCTAAAGGTCAAACCCGCTTTCCGGTCCAAACAACTCCCAAACTTAAACCGAATAGGCCCACTAAATAACCGACCAAAACATCGCTAAGATAATGAGCCCCTAAATACAGACGACTAAACCCAATTAAAACAATAACCAGAAACAAAATAGTATAAACCAAACTAGTTTTAAATCTTGGTTTTAATTGAAGCAGTATAAAAGCTAAAAAACCATAGAATGCAACGGCAATAGTGGCATGACCGCTCGGGAAAGACCAGCCAGTTTCCCAAAAAACCGAAGACACTGGTCGGGGCCGCTGGAAATACCACTTCCCTAAAAAAGTTATCGCTTCAGAGCTCAGCACCGCTAATAATAATGGGGCGATAAACTTTAGCTTTTTTTGTAGTATCAAAAAAGTAATAATTACAATCATCGCTAAAACTATAAACTGCCAATTGCCCAAGAAAGATCCAATAGAAAAAATAGCCGTTCCTAGAGTGCTTCGGCTATCGACTAAGAAATTGTATAGAGTCTGATCAATTTTTAACATTGCTTTAAATAATTTTCTAAAACTTTAATAGCCTTCCCAAAAGCTTGACCGCGATGATTAATACTAATTAATTCTTCGGGATCAAACTCAGCATTAGTTTTAAGATAATCAAAATCTTTAGCCATTACTATTGGCGCATAACCAAAACTTTTGTTCCCCTTTGGTTCAAGTGCTACCCGGGCCTCCCAAATTCCAGAAACCGTATCAACAAATTTAGTCGCTGGATCATAAATAGCCACCGAGCAATTGTGATTGCAACCTCTTTTAGTCAACGGGACATCTTTCATCTCTTTTAAGACTTTAAGATAATTAGACCGATCATTACCCTCCCCCGAATAACGCGCCGAATAAATTCCCGGGCGGCCACCCAAGGCATCAACACATAAACCACTGTCGTCAGCTAGCGTAATCAGATTCAAGATGTCACCGGCAACTATCGCCTTAATCAAGGCATTACCTTCAAAACTATTGGCATTTTCAATAATGTGTAGATCCTTTAGTTCTTCTGGAAAATCAAATAGAAACTTTAGAGTAAAGTCAGTCCCCTGAAAAATCTTTTTGATTTCTTCTGCTTTACCGTGATTGGCGGTTGCAATTAGAATATTTTGATTATTATTCATATTTAATTTATTTAAAATAAGTCTTAAAATAAGCCGTATGCCAAAGTGTGTGGCAAATAGAAATCAAGATCATTACATAACCAACTTCAACGTGCCAAAAAACCATATCAGCATAAACTGAAAGAGATAGGCCATAGTTCAAACGCAACAACACTAAAACGGAAGTGATGACAGTTATCACAAACGCTATCAAAAGCAACATATTCCAAATCTTTCGATTAACCATCAAAGACAGATAACCCTTCTTAACTAAGAACAGAGACAGTAAGTAAATTAAGGTAAAAACTAATGTTAACTGCCACATATAATAATCTTTGGTGGCTAGCGGCGTTTCAATAACTTTTTTTTCAACTAAATTACTCTGAGACTTTAGTGGGATAGTTTTTTCTTCACTCAGATCACAGAACTGATTATTGTTTTCATCAACATACAAACCACAAATTCCTGGAGCTGGATCATTTACTAGGCTCCGAGGACAGTTCTGGGCTTTAGCAACTACAGTAAAAGATAAAAACAAAACTAAGCTAAATAATATTCCAGTAAATAGTTTAATGAATTTATAAGACATAGCTAATTAATTATTAATTTTTATAGAATAATTATAACATATCACCTCAAAGCAATAAACTTTTTCCACCAGATCTCCCCCAAAAAAAATCAAACTAATCCAATTTGATAATCGCGATAAATAATGATAATAAATGAGTAATCCGAAACCAGAACGAGCTTATAAAAAACTAATCTGCAGTAGGTAGCATTTGATCTGTCTACAGACTAATCAGATAAAACCATAGTATTTTAAAACTATGGCCTTATTAATTAATTCTACAGTAGAATTTAACTTGACAGCTACTAAGCTTCACCCAATTTTTTCTTAAGTTCACTGATCTCTTTTTTTAACTCAATCATCTTATTTTCCCTATTAATTATAAAACTATTTAATTTTTCAGTTTCTAATAGTTTTTCTTTAATAACTACTTCTGATGATTTTTGACTAGCAACATCCCGAAAGTCCCACACTCTTCCGATGATTTTTTCTCCAATAAACTGCGGCTTGGAAGAGCGATCAAAAATCCGACCATCCTTAAATTCCAAAACATCATAACTCTCCAGGCTAGGATTATTATAAAGCTCCTTAACCTTCTGCAAAAATACCTCTGGGTATTTTAGCTGAGACAAAACGAAACTCAAAAGCTGACTGTCTTCATTAGTTCTTAGAACTTTCTCTGGAATTTTCCATAAATCAGCGAAGCGCTTAT
>PFAQ01000036.1 GCA_002778645.1 Candidatus Falkowbacteria bacterium CG10_big_fil_rev_8_21_14_0_10_39_9 | reverse complement strand
TATTGATTTTAACAACCCAATAATCATAAAGCCCATGATTATTAGAGACATCTCCATCGTTAGATCCGGAGTAACCAACAATAATATAGCCATCTGAGATATTTTTAATTGAATTTAAAATTTCGGTGGAAGTTCCACCATAGCATTTCTGCCAGAGTAGGTCACCGCTACTATTGATTTTAACAACCCAATAATCGGCCTCGCCGTGATTGCCCGAAACATTACCATTAATTGATTTAGTAGAACCAGCAATAGCATAACCGCCATCGCTAGTTTGAATAATAGTAATAGCCACATCGGACCCTGTATCCCCCAAACATTCTTGCCATTCAATATTCGGAGTTTGAGCTTCTATTACTTCTAAATGAAACAAATAAAGCCCACTAAACAATATTAATAAAAATAACTTTTTCATTTTTTTTTATTTTAGTTAAACAATTTATTGAGTTATCTCAGTCCCCAAAGCAAAGAAACTCAGATAACCCAATAAATATTAATTAAAATTATTTTTCAATGAACTAGGTAACAAAAAATCATACTATTATTAGTATCTTTTGTCAATAATAAAAATAAAACTTAAAAAACCCAGTATTTACTGGGTTTTATAGTCAGACTTAATAATTTTAACAACTTAAAAAAATATTTAACAATATCTATGTTTATGCTCTTCTCTGAAGATTACTAAGTAATTGACCGAAACTATTACCAAAATAATTTTACCGATTCACTAAAAAATTACAGACATCGCCATCCTTCATTACATAGTCCTTGCCTTCAGTGCGCATGAGTCCCAACTCTCGAGCCTTAGCTTCACTGCCGGCCTCGACAAATTTATCCCAAGCAATGACCTCAGCGCGGATAAAGCCTTTTTCAAAATCAGTATGAATCACGCCGGCTGCTTGTGGCGCCTTGCTACCGTGCTTGACGGTCCAGGCCCGAGACTCATCGGCTCCAGTAGTAAAGAAAGTATCTAATCCTAATAATTTATAGGAAGCTCTAATTAATTTATCTAGTCCGCTCTGATCCAACCCTAATTCTTTGATATATTCTTCTTGCTCTCCTTCTGGTAAACTAGTAATCTCTTCCTCCAACTTAACATTAATTTTGATAGTCTCTCCCTCCCAACCAAAGTCTAGAGCGGTTTTCGGTTCATCGGTATTTAAAACATAGAGCATTGGTTTGGCGGTCAACAAACTCAAACTCTTCAAGATTAATTGATCTTCCTCACTTAACTCTAAATTACGCACCGGATTTCCCTCAGCTAAAATAGCCTGACATTTCTCCAGTAAGCTCTTTAGTTTGACGGCATCTTTATCGCCACCGCGAGCTTCTCTAACTACCTTTTCCAATCTTTTTTCGACAGTCGCTAAATCAGCTAAAACTAATTCTACTTGAATAGTTTCTTCATCACCTTTGGGATCAACTCGGCCGTCAACATGAATAATGTCATCATTAACGAAAGCTCTGACTACTTCACAGATAGCATCACACTCTCTAATATGTGCCAGGAACTTATTACCTAAACCTTCCCCTTCCGAAGCGCCCTTAACCAAGCCAGCAATATCCACAAACTCAATTACGGTATTAATAATCTTAGCTGGCTTAGAAACAACAGCCAAAGCATCCAATCTTTTATCCGGTACCTTAACCACGCCGACGTTAGGGTCGATGGTACAAAAAGGATAGTTAGAAGCGTCCACACCTTTTTTGGTGAGGGTATTAAACAAGGTTGATTTACCGACATTGGGCAAACCAACAATTCCAATTGATAATGGCATAAGAAAGGGATTAAAAGGCAAAAGAGGCTTATGCCTCTCGTGCCTGATGCTCACAGATTAGTTTCTTTGTTTATACAAAAAATTAATCCCTGAGCGTTTTGCTGATTAAACTTTCTGCCTATCTACCACCAACCTTGCGGGTCAGCGCTATTTTTTTGCCCCATCAGCGGAGCAAAGATCGACAAAAAGTTATGAGGTCCGAGTGGGAGTCGAACCCACGAATGGCAGTTTTGCAAACTGCAGCGTTAGACCACTTCGCCATCGGACCCAGATATATCATCTCTATATTACTATATAATTTTAAAAAAGCAAGCCGGAAGCTAACGTAATTCCAAATTACAGTCCATCTTGATCTTATTCCAAACTACCGTCTTTTTGGCATGAAAACGATAATATCCGGCCATGGCAATCATCGCCGCATTATCGGTAGTATAAGCTAAATTAGGCATCCCAAAAGCCACTCCCGGCAGTTTATCTAAAACCGCTTTTTGCAAAGCCTCCCGCAAACGCTTGTTAGCCGAAACTCCACCGGAAAGCAAAACAGTTTTGACCTGATATTTTTTGGCCGCCTTAATCGTTTTGCTGACGAGCGTTTCCACAATCGCTTCTTGGAGTTCAAAACAATATTCCGGAATCTGTTTTTTCCAGTTAGAATCTTTTTTCAAAGTATAAAGCAGGGCGGTCTTGAGTCCCGAAAAAGAAAAATCAAACCCAACGGAATTAATCATGGGACGCGGTAATTTAATCTCGCTCGCCTGAGCGCTCGCCGCATATTGGGAAACTATCGGACCACCAGGATAACCGATGTCCATCATCTTCGCTCCCTTGTCGAAAGCTTCTCCGGCGGCATCATCTCTCGTCTCGCCCACAATCTGATATTTCAAGTGACCCTTTAATAAGACTAGGTTGGTGTGCCCGCCAGAAACAGTTAAGACTATGGCCGGGAACTTAACGGGCTTTTTGAGATCAATAAAATTAGCATAAATATGACCCTCAATATGATTAACCGGTACTAATGGTTTCTTCCAGGCATAAGCCAGAGCTTTAGCTGTTTCCACGCCAGAGAGAAGTGAGGTGACTAGCCCTGGACCCACAGTAACCGCAATAGCTCTAATCTGGGACGGCTTGAGACCGGCTTTAAGCAAGGATTCATGAACCACTGGTATAATGTGCAAGACGTGCTCTCGGGCCGCTATTTCAGGCACTACCCCGCCATATTTCTGGTGAATTTCAATTTGAGAAGAGACCACGTTGGACAACACCTTGACGCGTCCTAGAGGCGAAATCCGCAAAATAGCCACAGCAGTCTCATCGCAACTAGTCTCTATTCCTAATATATACATATTATATGGGTTTATCTTGACGAATAAGGAAAAATTATTTATACTCTATTTATAAATTAAACCATAAAAAACGCCTAATTGCAAAGCGCTTTTTTATTAGTTAATTCAACAGCTTGCCGCTATCGTCTAATGGTTAGGACGCCAGGTTTTCAACCTGATAATCGGGGTTCAATTCCCCGTAGCGGTACAAAGAAAAAGACACCTATTTTGGTGTCTTTTTTGGTATACTTAGAGTTAACCCTAAGGAGAATTGAAATGGTGTTGACTAAAATAGAATATTATTGTATTGTTAGATAACAAAACGTATCATTAAAAAATAAAACATGAGCAAAATTAAGAATGGCAATGATTATTACCAAAGAATAGTTGACTGGATAAAAAAACAAGAAAAAGGCATTGTTTTTAGACCAACCCAAGTATCCAAAGCTCTGTCTCTTGATATTGGAATGGTTTCCGTCTTTCTATATCGAAAAAACAAAAAAGGATATTTAGACAAAAAGGGGGCAGGAAAATATGTTGTAGTCGACTGCAACGCCCCAATTCCACTCCAGATCCCAAAAGGCAAATTACCTGATCTAATATTTAATCTGTTAAGAGATCTAAATCTCAAATTCCCAAAAGGATATGTCCGGGAACCCATGATAGTAGAAAAACTAAAAGACCAACGCATTTCATTAAATAGCGTTCACAATGTTATGCAAAGATGGTTTGAGGGTGGCTACTTAATCAGCAATAATAAAATCGGAAAGGGGTATAGAATCAAAGACGGACATCTTAACCTAAAGGAAAGACCACCGGTAATAATAAAAAAATAAACCACAACCAAACGCACAAAAGTTTCGGAGAAATATCCGAAACTTTTTTATTTCCCCAAATTTATAATCACTCTCGCCCGCCCAAGAAAGCGTAAAATAAAAAAACCGCTGTTTAAACAACGGTTTTTTGCAAAAAATCTTTATTATTATTTAACTCTTTCAATTAAGTATAGCACCTCTTGAACTGGCCTATACTCAGCGGCCCGGATACCTTTATTCATCTTTTTTCGAGCTCCTCCAGCACCCAGACCATAGGCCATAAGAGCTTCCTTGTCGTTACCAAACATTCTCAACATATCTGAGTAATAGTGAACGCCGGCTCGAAGGTTAGTATAAGGATCAAAAACTGCCTTACCATGGACATTATAACAGGCTGCAGTTCCCGGCATGAGTTGCATTAGACCGGAAGCTCCAGCCCAACTTACCACCCGAGGATTGCCGCCAGACTCATGAACAATAATGGCTACTATCACTCGGTAATTGACATTAAATTCGGCCGACAAAGATCTGATGATATCACCATATCTCGCTATTACGACAGGGATCAAAGAAACCTGGCCATTATTTTCTGCCCACCGACGAACTTCTTCGTAGTCATGAGCGTTAAAGCTCAAATCGAGTTCTTTGGTTAAGGTAATTCCACCACTATCCAGCTGATTTGTAGGATGAGACACAATTACTATCCGGCCAGTTTTTTCTTCGGTTTCAGAAAATAATTTATTTCCAATATTCCCCACCGAACTAGTTAGTACTTTTTTCTTTTTTGGCTTTTCCGGTTTCTTGGTTTTGGGTGTCTCTGGTTTCTGGTTAAAGCTAACTTTATTTTTAGTTGGAACATCTTTGATTCCTAAAAGTTTTTTTAAGGCTGCCAGATAATCAACTTTTTCAACAGTAACTTTCTCCTTGAGATTGGGGTTGGATTTAGGTCTAGCTAAAATTTCAAGTTTTTCCAACTGGCTCAAACTCTTTTTAGGAGGAGAAATCATTTCCTTGATTTTAGCCAAAGAAACATCATAGGAAGATTGCGATTTTGTATTTTGACTCCAGAGCTTAGACAGAGGCAAAAACAAAATAATAACGGCAAAAATAATATACTTTCTCATGATATTGGGTTTTTTAAGTGAAATTTAATTGTTAAGAAACAACCCCTAAAATTATCACGATATTTATTTTTTGTCAATATAAAAGGAGGCTTTAGCCTCCTTTTATTGGTTTTTTATCATTTTGAAAAAAATACTTTTTTATTTATATTACTTTTGGCTGCTCTAATTCGCTCTAGAGCCTCAATCACCTCATTTAGAGTAAAATTACCGAAGAGAAATTTCCAAGCCTTATAATGCTCTGAATTAAGGGTTAAAAGATTGGACTCAACGGCCTGGTTGTCTCTCTTTTTTGATTTCACTATTCTTTTATGGCTCAAATTAAATTCGGCGCTACTTAGCTGAATTGCAACTCGATTAGATTCGGCTTCTTGCTGTTTGTTTTGAAACGCGAGAATACACTTTAATATTTTGATAGTTTCTTGCAAAGTTGTATTGGCAAACAAAAAATGCCAAGCCTTGTGCCGTGAAAAATCAAGCCGCAGAAGATTACCCTTGGTTGAATAGCCACCTCGACTTCTGGGTGTCAAATGATGTTCCCCAAAAAATCGAAGACGCTGCCAGACTCTTTCAACTGCCGGCCTAACATAACACTCCTGGTTTTGACGAAGATAGCGCGGAATTTTTTTCTTACGCCTCATGATGTACCTCCTTTTTTTAGTTATTAAGATACGATTAAATTCTAATAATTTTACCATTATTAATACCTCCTGTCAAAGACTTTATCAACATATTTTCTAGCCAAAACTAGCGACAAAATACCAAGACTATGATATACTGGGGGAAATGAAATACCACCTATACACAACTTCGAAAAAAGCTTGGAGCGCGATGATCAAATCCATTGCCCAAGCCAAGAAATCAATTTACATTGAAATGTATATTTTTTTGGATGATACTACCGCCAGTTACGACTTCATTGGACTCCTCAAGAAACAGGCTCTAGCTGGGGTAGAGGTGGTGATAATTGCTGATGCTTTTGGCAGCCTAGAGATGAAAAAAAACACCATCACCGAACTGCGTCAGATTGGAGTAGAGTTCCTGTTATTTAGTCATTTCTGGCATCGCACTCATCGCAAAATAGTGGTGGTTGATAAGCGAATTGCCTTTGTGGGTGGGGTTAATATCGAACAAAAGATTATCAATTGGCAAGACATTCAAATCAAAATGGCAGGTAACAAAACCGTCAAGGCAGTTCTTCGCTCCCTGGCTCGCACCTATCAATCTTGTGGTGGTCGGAAAAAACATATTTTAGCCTACTACGAAAAATCAATCATCAAGAAGATAAAATCATTGGTACTAGAAAGCCTCCCTATTCATAACATCAACTCCCTGAAAGAGTATTATAAGGATAAAATAATCTCCGCTCAAAAAAGCATCAAGATTACTACTCCCTATCTAACACCACCGCGCTGGCTCATGGCTCTTTTAGACGATGCTAGGCACCGTAATGTGGAGATAGAAATATTGTTTCCTAAGAATACCGATCATAAAATATTTGATAAAATTAATCATTCCTACGCCTCCCAATTACTCCCGACCGGCATTAAGTTTTATAGTAACCCCAAAATGAATCATGCCAAGATATTATTAGTTGATGACGCCGAAGCTCTAGTTGGTAGCCAGAACCTAGACTCACTCTCATTCGGACACAACCTGGAAGTCGGTGTTTTCTTTAAACAGAAAGAAATCGTCAAAGAATTGAACCAAATATTTGATAAATGGAAATCTCAGTCGACCCCTTTTCAAGTTACCGCAATTAGATTAAACTGCTGGGAGCGAATTGAGGTTAAAATTATTCGCCTTTTTTTCTCTATTATCTAAAACTATGAACAATAATTACATTAAGATCCGCGGTGCTCGAGTCAATAATCTCAAGAATATTGATATCGACATCCCCCGGGATAAATTTATCGTCATTACTGGCCTTTCTGGATCCGGTAAGTCTTCTCTGGCTTTTGACACCCTTTACGCCGAGGGGCAAAGACGCTATGTGGAATCACTTTCCTCCTATGCTCGACAATTCGTCGGTCTGATGGATAAACCAGACGTAGACCTAATCGAAGGATTGCCACCGGCTGTTTCCATTGACCAACGTTCTGTTAGTCACAACCCTCGTTCCACCGTGGGCACCATCACTGAAATCTATGATTATTTGCGTCTAATCTATGCCAAGATTGGCGTCGCTCACTGCCCAGAATGTCACAAGAAGCTAAAGAAGGAAAAGAAAAAGTTAATTTGCCCTAATGGCCATATTACCTTAAATGAATTACAACCAGGAGATTTTTCTTTTAATTCTGCTGCCGGCGCTTGTCCGACTTGTAGAGGTTTGGGTAATAAATTAGAGGTTGATCCGGATTTGATTTTAAACCTCAATCTCAGCCTAGCCCAGGGAGCCGTCAAACCCTGGACTCATTATAGCTCTCATAATCAGAATCTACTTCTGGAAGAAATGAGGAAATTAAGCGCTCGCCGTGATTTTAATATCAACACACCACTTAAAAAATTTAGTGATAAACAAATCTCCATCCTACTTAAAGGCGACAATGATTTTGAAGGTGTTATCGCCAACTTAGAACGGCGCTTTGAAGAAACCGATTCCAGCTATATTCATCAAAAGATCGGCCAATACATGCAATCCCTCCCTTGCCATAAATGTTTGGGACAAAGATTAAGACCAGAAATCTTAGCAGTAAAAATCGAGGGCGAATCAATTTATGAGGTTGCTGAAAAAAATATCTTAAACTGTCGTAATTTTTTTGGCGCTCTGGAAAAATCTACTAAACTGAGGGAGCGAGATAAAAAGATTGTCACTCCCATTACCAAAGAGATCAAGCGCCGTTTAGACTTTATCAAAAATGTCGGCCTAGACTACCTCAATCTCAATCGTCATTCCAGCACTCTGTCTGGTGGTGAATCACAAAGACTAAGACTGGCCACTCAAACTGGCTCAGCCTTAGTAGGAATTCTTTATGTGTTAGATGAACCTTCCATCGGCTTACACCAAAGGGATAATGATAAATTAATTGAAACTCTGAAACTACTACAAAGCAAAGGGAATACCGTGGTTGTCGTTGAACATGACGAAGCCACTATTTTAGCGGCGGACTACGTGATTGATATTGGTTTGGGCGCGGGTGAATACGGGGGCAAGATTATCTTTGCTGGTACCCCCCAAGACATCAAGAAGGATCCTAAATCATTAACGGGGGCCTATCTTTCTGGTCGTAAATCAATTCAGACCTTAAAAGACTACCGCAGTGGATCTGGTCAACATATCAGTATTTTAGGAGCGACTGAACATAACTTAAAAAACATCGATGTCCATATTCCCCTAGGTAAATTTGTCGCTATCACCGGCGTTTCCGGCTCAGGCAAATCAACTCTGATGACTGATATTTTGGCTAATGCCCTGACCCGCCATTTCTATCGAGCCAAAACTCACCCCGGTGAACATCGCACTATCAAGGGGCTAGACTTGATCGACAAAGTGATTGATATTGATCAATCCCCTATTGGCCGCACACCCCGCTCTAACCCAGCTACCTACACTGAAGTCTTTACTCCCATCAGAGATCTTTTTGCCGGAGCAACCGAAGCTAAAATCAAAGGTTTCAAAGCTAATCATTTTTCTTTCAACACTATTGGTGGTCGTTGTGAAACTTGTAGCGGCGACGGCCTTATAAAAATCGAGATGCAATTCTTACCCGACATTTATGTAAAATGTGAAACTTGTGGAGGCGAACGTTACAAAAAAGAAGTTTTGGAGGTAAAATATCGCGGTAAAAATATTTTTCAAGTCCTCGAGATGACTGTCCAGGAAGCGATGGGATTTTTCAAAGAGGAAAAAAATATTCGCCAAAAACTTCAGACCCTCTATGATGTCGGTTTGGGTTATATCCGCCTGGGCCAAAGTTCTACTACTCTCTCTGGAGGTGAGGCTCAAAGAATAAAGCTAGCGACTGAATTGTCTCGCCAAGCGACTGGTAACACCTTATATATTTTAGATGAACCCACCACCGGGCTTCATTTTGATGATATTAAACGCCTCTTGGAAGTGTTGAACAAGCTAGTGGACAAAGGCAATACCGTTTTAATTATTGAGCACAACCTGGACATTATTAAATCAGTAGACTGGATTATTGATCTAGGACCGGAAGGTGGTGATAAGGGCGGCCATTTAGTGGCTTGCGGTACCCCCCAAGAAATTGCTTAAATAACTAATAGTTGGACGGGAAAATATCTAAAAAAATATTTCTAATTTATGGCTAATCATAATCGAAAAACTCTAGGTCTAGCCCTAGGTAGCGGTAGCTTTCGAGGCTCGGCTCATGTTGGGGTTATTAAGGCTTTAGTCCAGAATAATATTCCCATCGATTTCTTAGCCGGATCAAGCATTGGGGCTTTAGTGGCTGCTCATTATGCCGTCTTTCAGGATATTAAGAAATTAGAAGAAATGATGCTCGGTAATCAACGGGGAAAAATATCTCTGCTTTTTGATGTTTCTCGCGCTGGTGGCCTATTAACTGGCAACCGGCCAGAAAAACTATTTCGCCAGATTCTGGAAGGCGCTGAATTTAAAGATGTTAAAATTCCTCTAAAAATAGTCGCTACTGATATTATTGAGGGTATCCCTTTTATCTTTCAAAGGGGCGATTTAGCTACTGCCGTTCAGGCTAGTATTTCAGTTCCCTTAACTTTCAAGCCGTTAAAATTTAAGGATAAACTACTGATTGACGGTGGAGCTTCCAACCCCGTTCCAGACAATGTTGTTAAGGACATGGGGGCTGACGTGATAGTATCCGTCAATCTTTATAATCGCTATAGATTTGATACCAAAAATCTTAATACCTCCAAAGTTGTCATGCGGGGATTAGAAATATTATTGACTAATCTTACTAAAAGTAACACCAAACACACCGACATTTTATTGGAACCTAAAGTCGGCGGCTCTTACAAAGGATCACGATTAAAAAAATATTACGACCGAAAATTAATTTCTAATATTATTAAAGACGGCGAAATGATGACTCGAGACAAGACGGATGAAATAAAATTACTTTTACAATAATATTTCTTACAAAAAAAGACCTCAGCGATTGAGATCTTTTTTTATTTACCAATAATTTTATCAATCTTTCTCAAGTACCGTGAATTAATTTCAAACCATTGCCACGAATACTTAATCTTTTTATCCGGCAATTCAAATTTGTGAAAATCAGAACCACCAGTAGTGATAAAATTAAATTCCTCGGCCAAATATTGGATATACATAATCGTTTCATGATTATGATGAGGTGATAAAAGCTCCAGACCATCCAGCCCCATTTGTTTTAATTTTGGGATTATCTTCCCCCGCATCTTATTATAATGACCCGGGTGGCAAAAAATTATCTGACCACCAACCTTCTTTCTAAGCTTCATAATTCTCTCCAAACTAATATAAGCGTCCTGCAACTTGCCGGTTTGTTTATTAAAAAAATATTCAACCATTAAATCTTCTTCGCGCGGATTCTTCAAACCCAATTCCCGCTTAATTTTTTTCTGGTTATAAGGCACCGAAAATAATTCATCTGCCACCTTATTAACCGGAATATAATTGGGGTGCTTAGATAAAATTGCTTCGACCTCTAGATGAAATCCCAATTTTTGTAATTGCTCTAGTTTAACTCTTACGTTCCGGCGCCGTCTAAGATGAGTTTCCAAAAGGATTTTTTGGAGCTCCACTGATTCGGCTTGATAATTATACCACAGAATGTTTAGCCGCCGCCCACCTACTTTTACATACAACTCTAGTCCTAAGATGGCTTTAATATGGCGCTTAGCACAGGCCGCTTTGAATTCTTTCTGTCCCGCCAAAGTATTATAATCAGTCAAGGAGGCCACCTTCACTCCCCGCCCCGCCAAAAAAACTGCCAGTTGAGCTGGAGTTAAATAACCATCGGAATAGGTGGAGTGCACTTGAAGATCTATTTTCATACTAATAAATTATAACTGATCGCGAGACTAAAGACAAACCTACAAAAGTACTTATTTAATATTAATCGTTCGTAAAATTTCCTGATGAATCAAGCCGTTGCTTGCCGCCATATCAGGACTCTTTAATTTCCAAGCTTTATTGTCAAAATCAGTTACCTTTCCGGTCGCCTCTTGGACGAGCAAGGCACCAGCGGCCACATCCCAAGAGTTAGCTCCGGGAATAACAATTGATTCCACTCGACCACAAGCAACATAGGCCAGTTCGAGCGAAGCGCTACCCAATTGCCTGCAATCTAAATCGTGGAGCTTATGGTAAGGATAGTATTTGAGGGCTTTTTCGATATCTTTTACCTTTGATCCATGACAGAAAGTATTAATTACCTTCTCATCCTTATAATCAGAAACTTTGATGCGGCGACCATCGAGCCAAGCACCTTTATCAAGCTCTGCTAAAAATAATTCATTTAAAGCTGGGGCAAAAACTACTCCCAAGGCTGGCTTAGACTTATAAAACAAAGCGATAGATACAGCCCAGAGCGGATTATGCATAGAAAAATTATGAGTCCCATCAAGCGGATCAACCACCCACAGATAATCCGAGCGACCAGCAATTTGACCGGCCTCTTCTGATAAAATTCGATGATCGGGGAAATGTTTTTTGATCTCGGTGATAATAATTTCTTCTGAGACCAAGTCTGACTTGGTTACAATTTCATAATGCGACTTGAATTTAGCATCAGTCCGAACATATTTATAATACCTTTCCAAAAGTTTTTCACCCGCCGCATAAGCTGCCGTCACGGCAATCGCTCGCAGTTTATTATTAGTCATAAAATTATTTAATTAATTCCAAAAGTTTTAACTCCAACTGACCCGACTCAGTATCCCAAAAACTGAAACTAGCTTTTTGAAAAACTCCTCCCAAGGTGCCAGGATTAACCAGTATTAATCCAGACTTTTCTTCGAGCCATGGTTTATGGGTATGACCATAAAAAATAATCTTGATGGTCGAGCTGAGTTCCATTGCCCGCGGTATGTAATCCGGCTCATGACAAACTCCAATTGTTACGCCCGTCACCTCACAAACACCGTAGCGCCCTAAATAGTTAATACTTAAATAACGTGGCAGCAAGTGTTCATCATAAACTTCCATATTACCTCGAACCAAAATAATTTCCCCCACAAAACTTTGTGTCAGAGAATCAATTGTCTCGGAATTGGTAACATCACCGCAACAAATTATCTTTTCGATTCCAGTTTTTTTAGCCCAACTCAAAAAAATCTTTAAGTTGGTCAGATTATCATGAATGTCGGAGATAATAGCTATTTTCATAATCTAATTATACCAGAATCAGCCCGAATAAGCCAAAAGTCTCATTGTGATAATGAGACTTTTTTATTTTGAACTAATATTAATCTTTTCTTAACTTGATCTCATAATCCATTTGCTCAATCTTACGCAGATGACCGCGAGCCTGATCATATTTAGTTCTGAGATATCCAGTTAAATCGAAGTCGACCAGTTGCGCCATAATTTCATTAACCAACTCCTTAATCTCTTTCACCCGAACAAACTTTCCGGCCGCCGCTTCGTTGGTGGCAACTCGCACCATTTCTCCGATTAGATCACAAATACCACCTAAATAGGTTTCGTAGTTTAATTTGATACCCTTAATGACATCTAACTTCTGACCACTAAGAACTAAATATAACATTTTAGCTTCGACATATTCTTCCACAGCCGCCTTAAAAGGGCCTTCTTGGTATAATCTGATAACCCCGAAGTTCTTATCCAACTTAGCCAAGATTGCTTCGACCTCTTTGAACTTTTCTTCCGCTGGCTTTAGGTCACCGCGATGGAGAGCGAAGATAATTTTCTTCGACTCAAACAAAGCAACATTAGCCAGACTACCGATTTGGCGTCTTTCACTGCCACTATCGGTGTATTCGCTCTTGAGCTTCTCAATAAATTTTTTGTTAATCATAAGTATCTTAATTAATTATTAATCTTGCAGACAACGCACGGAAAATCCAAGGTCTTGTGGATAGTCATGACGTTCAACGGTAGCGTAGGAAGAGCGCAGGGATCGGCTGAAAGCCGAATCATTATTAATAGTAGACGACCAGAATAAGGCGTTAATGCCGTGATAGTCGAACAGGTTGTCAGGAGAGCGTTGTCCGGCCAAGACCCCCTCAAAATGAGAGGTGCCGCCGACCTTTAATTTAGTACCGGCATTAGCGCAACCCCGATCCCCTCGATTAGCATCACAGGTGGTATCATTTAAATTTTGATCCAGCGTGTTTTGCTCCCCGTCAGTTGGGATATGCCAACCTTCAGGACAGATGCCTTGAGCTAATTCAGCGGCAGAATATTGCATAGCTTCATCCCATACATATAACCCACCATCAGTCGAGCAATTACTGACATCGTCATAACAATATTTCTGTAAATTACCATCATCGGTCTAAACAGTAGCCACTGTTATATACTGACCAATATTCATGTTTTGCTGCATCCAGCATTGGGTACCAATTTGAACAGTGTCATAGGGGCAAGTGTCATAATCCAACGCCCCCGTGTTACAAGTATGACCACCTATTGCTGTCACTGTGACCTGATCAATGCCACAAGCTAGGGTATCAGCCTCAAAATTAGCAGTAACACTGATATTGGCTAAAACGTTAGTATCAGTTCGGGGGTTAGCAGTTGAAGCGTCGCTCCAGTTAACAAAGCTATATCCCGGATCAGGATCGGCTGTTACCGCTGAACCACTAGCACCAGAGTTAACGGTCTGAGGTGAAGTGCCAACAATAGAACCATTGGCACCAGCGGTATAGGTTAAAGTAAAAGACTCGGTGGCTCCACCAGAACAATTAACATCAATAATTCCCCCCCCCGGAATTAAGCACTTAGGGCCGGGATTCAAGGTACCAGTAGTATTCCCCAAACAAAAAGAAATGTAATAGGATGACCCATCTTCAGTGGGAGTATAACTAATTGTATTTTGATTACTGGTACAGGTTCCAGCAGCTGGAGTCGGAGCTGTTGGAATAATCTGCATGTAAGTAGTGGTGGCATCGGTGGTGGTAGAAAATAGTTGACGAGTATTCCATTCGGCTACAGTTGGATAACGATTGTTGTCATTGAAAAATAATTCCAGAGCAGTTTGAACTTGTTTTATATCCCCCGCTCTCTTAGCATCACGCGATTTAGCTCTGGCGTTAGACAGAGTGATGACCGAAACAGTGGCCAAAATACCAATGATGGCAATCACCACCAGAAGTTCGATGAGAGTAAAAGCTTTTTTAGATTTCATAATTGGTTATTTACAAACCCTAAACACTTCATCAATAGTAGTTTCACCCTTAAGGGCCTTGAGAACGCCATCTTGAAGCATGGTGATCATACCATTCTTAATGGCTTCCTGTTCAATATCATAATCGGAGAAAGCTGGATTTTGAATAGCCTTACCAATCTCTGGATTGGAGCCAAGAGTTTCATACAAACCAACCCGACCCTTATAACCAATGAAATTACATTTATCACACCCTGATCCCTTGAAGAATTTAACTTCAGCGGGAACCTTCACTGCCGGATTTTTAATCTGGGCTAAAATAGCCTTAGCCTCCGCCATCACAGCCGGTTCAATCACTGCTTCCTTTTGACAGAAAGGACAAATCTTCCGTGCCAAACGTTGACCCACGGAGCACTCAATGGAGTTAGCTAGTTGCTGTCTGTCGACCCCTAGACCCAAGAAACGAGAGATAGCACCAGAAGCACTGTTGGCATGAATAGTGGAAAGCACTAAGTGACCAGTGAGAGCCGCTTCAATCGCAATCTTAGCAGTTTCTTCATCGCGGATTTCTCCGATCATCATGATGTTTGGATTTTGTCGTAAGAGCGATCTCATGGCTGCCGCGAAAGTGTAGCCTTGTTCGACGTTAATTTGAGTCTGAATCACGCCCTCCATCTGATATTCGATTGGATCTTCCACGGTGATAATCTTGACGTCGGATTTATTTAAAGTTTTCAAAATGCTATATAAAGTTGTGGTCTTACCCGAGCCAGTCGGACCAGTGGTGATAATAATACCCTTGGTCTTCTTCATGCTTTCGGTTAGAACTTGGAGAGAATAATCCTCAATGCCCAAAGTAGCCATATCCAAAGCGCCTTCTTTACCTGATAACAATCGAATAACAATAGTTTCGCCGTAACCACCGGAGATAATAGAGACCCGGCAATCCATCTTGGAGGTGCCCAAGAAAATAGCAAAACGACCATCCATCGTAGCTTGCTTGACATTAGTCACAAAGCCAGACAGAATCTTGATTTCTCCTAACACCGGCAGATAATGTTCTTTACTCAGACGCAAAATGTCATGCATCACGCCATCAATTCTAAGACGAATCTTCACATCAGTTTCGGTTGGCTCAATATGCAAATCACCCGCCTCACTCTTGACGGCAAGAGAAATAATAATCGTAATTAAATCTTTGACTGGAATATTTTTAATCAAATCACTGATCATCGTTGGAGTCTTAAGTAATTCAAAAGCACGAACCAAATCAGCCTCACTGATTTTGATACCGCGACCCATGGTCTGAGAGACCACTAAATCATATAATTCATTAACATAACCAAAATCACCGACCACCCGATAGATTTCGTCCAAAGTAGTCATGCCATTCATAGCTTTGAGAACTCCGTCTTGGAGCATGGTAATCATGCCATTTTCAATCGCTTGTTGAAGAATCTTAAAAGCTGGAGCATTATCAATTGTCAGCTGCTTAATCTTTTCATCCATGCTAAAAATTTCATAGATACCAATTCGTCCTTTGTAGCCAATACCAGCACAAGCATCACAACCAACTCCTGCTTTGAATATCTGGGGTAAGGTAGTGGGAATATCAATGCCAGACTTAGGCGAAATAACGGCTAAAATTTTCTGGAGTTGTTCCTTCTCCGCCTCAGTTAGAATATGTTCCACCCGACAACTGGGACAAACCTTACGAACTAAGCGCTGACCGACAACCACATTAACTGACGGCACCAAAAAGTAGGGCTTCACTCCCATATCAATCATTCGAGGGATAACACCGGCGGCATCATTGGTGTGTAGAGTGGAAAGCACTAAGTGACCAGTTAGAGATGCTTGGACAGCAATCTCCGCTGTTTCCAAGTCTCGGATTTCTCCCACCATCACAATGTCTGGATCTTGCCGTAAAATCGAACGCAAGCCATCGGCAAAGTTATAGCCCTTCTTAGCATTAATCTGACTTTGACTGATGCCCTTTAATTGATATTCAATTGGATCTTCGAGCGTAATAATTTTAGTTCCCGGTTCATTTAATTTGTTTAACACCGCATACAAAGTAGTAGTCTTGCCGGATCCAGTTGGACCAGTAGTCAAAACTAAACCATTAGGCTTGGCGATGCCAGCCTTCAAAATTTCAAAACATTCTGGGCGCAAACCCAGAGCCTCAAAGGGCAAGCCAACCGAACTAGACCGGAGCAAACGCATTACCACGCTCTCACCATAAGCAGTAGGAAGAAAAGAAGATCGAACATCGATTTTTTCTGTGCTTAAAAAAATTGAATAACGACCATCTTGCGGCTTGTCTTCAATATTAATCTTCACCCCGGCCAAAATCTTCATACGGGAAATAATCTTCTTCCATTTTAAACGATCAATGGAAGCGGCGTCTTGGAGCACACCATCAATTCTCAGCCGCACTGCCACGCTCGCCGCCTCAGCTTCAATATGAATATCAGAAGCACCAGTTTTCATGGCGGTCGCCAAAATCAAAGTGACAATATCAGAAATATTTACTTTATTAATTTGTTCATTTAAATTCTTATAACTCAAAATAGCCGTCTTAAACCGCTCTAAATCTTCTTCCTTAATTTCTACACCCGAATCATATTTTTTGATCTTCGGTAAGTTCTTATAAAACTCCCAGGCATTTTCAATACTGCTCGGGGAAATAACATAGAGACGGCTCTTGGTAAAATACTGGGTATTAATCCGCATGATTATTTCTTGGACTCTAGGATCTTCTGGGGTGGTAGTCCCGACTCTAATATTTTCACCGTCATAATAAAAACAGACTAAATTACATTCTCGTGATTCTTCTTCTGAAATCAAACTAATAGCTTCGGGACTAATCGGAAAACCAAAAAGATTAACATAATCTAAACCCAAAGATGTTGCCTTGGATTCAGTCTGTTGTTCAATTTTTTTTAGTTGTATTTCCTGCTGCTTAGCAATTAACTTGCCCTGAGGACTGGCGTCGTCTGATGGCTTGGCACCTTTGCTCAGCAAACTAGAAATAGAATCAAATCCACTCATAAAAAATTATTTAAAACGAATCACTTTAGTCTTGATTTTTTCCGGAATTAATCTTTCAATTTTACTTTCGATTCCGATTTCTAGATGATTAAATAAATTAGTCCAAGCGACCACCTGGAAGGTGCTTAAAATCGAACCACAAATAATAATAAAAATAGTTAAAACAATAATGCCCAGAATAACCACACTCCAAAAAGCTAAATTGGTAAACATCGTTAAAAAGGCAAATGCTAAAAAGAAAAACGGAATAGCCACAATCAAGGAAGCGGTTAAAATAATGAGCGTAGCAAAAAAACTAATGGTAAAAAGTAAGAAAGCCATCTCCACACTAATAATCCAATTTTCTCGGAACAATTTAAAGGCGCTCTTAAGAGCGAGCTCGAAAGATTCTTTCTTTAAAACCACAAAGGCAATTGCGTACTTAATCAATAAAGAAAAAGCGACAGCGATCGGAACTAATAAAACAAACAAAATAATATAAAGAGAGCCGGAGAAAATTTTATTCCAAAAGACAAACATCAAAGGCAGACTGACCAAGAATCCCAAAACATTGATCACTACCTTTGAAATTAAATTTAACCACAAAGTTGGCCAGAAACTTTTAGTTCCCGCCAAAACACCGGAGTGCAAACTCAAATCAGCTGTTTCTTTCTTGCTCTTGATAATTTTATGAGAATTGCTCACAATAGCTATCTGAGAGATAACCGCCAACCAAATTAAAAGTAGAAAGGCGGCTAAAATTACCAATGAGACAAGCAATAACAAAGACATAGACAATGGGTCCTCACTAAAAAGACTGATAACCTTAGAAAAAAACTGCCAACTGAATAAACCAGAGTTAAAAAAATTACTCCAATCGCTAAACCAAACCAAAGAAGCACTGCGGTTGATGGCCCGAGCCAAAATTTGATATTCCGCTCCAATACTTAAAAGAGAGGCAAACAAACCGAAAAACCATAAATAGCGATTTTTTCGAGTGATTCTAAAACTGTGACAAAGCATTTGACGATATGAGAACATAAAATTGAAAAGCCGTTTAATTGGCTTATTAATTAAAAATAAAGTTGAAAAACTTATGATAGTTTGATACTATTATAACATAATAAATAATTCTAAACAAATAATATGGCTAAGGTAATTACTGATAAAAAGCTAGTGGATGAACTCTTGAGCCGGGGCGTTGAAAAAATCTATCCTAGTCGAGAATTACTCGAAAAAAGACTATTAAGCGGCGAGAAGATCCGCCTCTATTGTGGTTATGATCCTAGCGCTACCTCCCTCCATGTCGGCAATGCCATCTCCATTAATAAATTAGCTCAATTTCAGAAACTCGGTCATGAGGTTATTTTTTTGCTGGGCGATTTTACCGGCATGATTGGTGACCCAACTGACAAGAAGGCAGCTCGAAAAAAATTGACCCGAGAAGAAGTGTTAGAAAATGCCCGCGAATATCAATCTCAGGCCTCAGCCTATTTAGATTTTGATGGCGATAATCCAGCTCAAGTTCTCTACAATAGCGCCTGGAACGACAAATTGAACTTTAAAGATATTATTGAACTATCTTCTAACTTTACCGTCCAACAAATGATCCAACGTGATATGTTTCAAGAGCGCCTCAAGGAAGCCAAGCCAATTTATCTCCATGAATTCCTCTATCCTCTCACTCAAGCCTACGACAGTGTGGCCATGGATGTTGATTTGGAGATTGGTGGCAACGATCAAATGTTCAATATGATGTGCGGTCGCGATTTAATGAAAACCCTCAAAAACAAAGAGAAATTTGTTTTGACCCTCAAACTTTTAGCTGACGACGCAGGCAAGAAAATGGGCAAGTCCGAGGGCAATGCCGTTTTTTTAAACGCCACTCCCAACGATATGTATGGCATCATTATGTCTTGGCCCGATGGTAGTATTGCCCTGGCCTTTGAGCTCTGCACTAATATCCCTTATGAGGAAATGAAACAAATTGCCTCTGATTTAAAGAGCGCCAAAGCTAATCCCCGGGATCTAAAAATGAAATTAGCTTTAGAGATTACTAAAATTAATCATGGTACTAAGTTGGCACTGGAAGCCCAAGAGAATTTTATCAAGACCATTCAAAACAAAGAGATGCCTGACGAAATTCCTAGCTATCAAACTAAATCTAAAAACATTAATATCGTTGAACTCTTACTGGAAAGTAAAATGGTCACTAGCAAAGGTGAGGCGCGCCGCTTAATGGAACAAGGCGGAATAAAAATCAAAACTGGGACAACTGATTTTGTGGTTATCAAAGACACCAATCTAACTTTAGATTTAAAGGAAGAAATTATTATTCAACGAGGCAAGAGACAATATTTAAGAATAACTAAATAAATGGATACTCTACATAAAATTAAAACTGCCATCAGACAAGCCGTCGGATTTGATTTAGATATTAGCTATCCCCCCACTTCTGAGTTAGGTGATTTGAGCTTGGCTGTCTTTGCCCTGGCTAAGGTTAAAGGCCAGAATCAGGTCATTTTAGCCCAAGAAATCAGCCAAAACCTAGAGCAAAACAAAAAACTAGGCAGTCTCATCTCTGACGTTAAAGCTGTCGGCCCTTACGTTAATCTATTTCTAAACTACACTAACCTTGGAGCCGAAGTCCTAACCGAAATCAAAAAAGCTAAAAATAAATATGGCCAAAACGACTCCGGATTAAAAGCGGGTGTCATGATTGAATTCTCCAATGGCAATACTCACAAAGAAGTCCACATCGGACATCTGCGCAATATTTGTTTTGGCGATGCTATCACCAAACTCCTGACAACCAGCGGTTACAAAACTATTCCCGTTTCTTATATCAATGACTTTGGCATTTTTACCGCCAAAACTCTCTGGCAATACCAAAAAAACCAGAAACAATATCAGGCCATGAAAGGTAGTCAGGGTTATATCCTAGGCACTTGTTACAAAGATGCTGTCAGTGCTCTAGAAGGAAATGACGCGAGTAAAGCTGAGGTGACCCGAATCATGAAAGCGATTGAAAGCCGTCAAGGAGAATACTATAAGCTCTGGCAAGAAACCAGGTTGTGGAGCATTGCCTACCTGAAAGAAGTCTATCAAGACTTAGGGATTAAATTCAAAAAAACTTTTTATGAAAGTAATGTCATCGCCGATGGCTTAAAGATCGTCAGTGGCTTAATTAAAAATAATGTCCTTGTTAAAAGTGAGGGGGCTATTATCGCCAACCTAGAAAAATATAATTTAGGGGTTCTCCCAATTATTCGCTCCGATGGCACCGCTCTTTATCCCGTCGCTGATCTGGCTTTAGCTGTCAAAAAGTTTAAAGAAAATAAAATCACTGAATCAATTTATATTGTCGATGTCCGCCAAGAACTATATTTTAAACAACTATTTAAAATTCTAGAACTCATGGGCTACCAACAAAAAATCACTCATTTAGCCTATGATTTTGTTACTTTACCCTCTGGCATGATGTCTTCTCGCAGTGGCAATGTCATCACTTACCGTGAATTAATAGACGAGTCTATTGCCAATGCTATCTCTGAGACTAAAGCCAAGCGAGCTGATTGGAGCGACAGAAAGATAAAAAAGATAGCGACAGAAATTACTCTTTCTACTATTAAGTTTGAGATGCTCAAAGTCTCCTCCCGGAAGACTATTACTTTTGACATTAAAGAAGCTCTGAAATTTGAAGGTTATACCGCTACCTATTTGCAATACACTCATGCTCGTATTATGAGTATCTCCAAAAAGAGCGGGACCAAAAAAACTAAAGCTGATTACAAATTATTATCCGAGCCCGCCGAAAAAACTCTAATTATGAAGCTAGCTAAATATCCCGAAACGATTCTCCGCGCTACTGAAAAGTATGACCCCTCTGAAGTTACTAAATATTTATTTGAACTTTGCCAGAATTTTAATGACTTCTACCACAATGTCCAGATTATCAAGAGCAAAACCACCGTCAAAGCGGCTCGTTTAGAACTGGCACTAGCGGTTGGACAAATCATTAAAAATGGCTTAGAGTTATTGGGTATTCAAGCTATTAATGAAATTTAAACAAATATATGGAACAAACTAATAGTCTCATGGAAAAGTTAGTCTCACTCTGCAAACGGCGGGGCTTTATCTTTCCCTCCTCCGAAATCTACGGTGGCTTCTCCGCTATTTATGACTATGGTCATTATGGCACCCTGCTTAAAAATAATATCCGCGACTCCTGGTGGAAATCCATGATCCAAGAACGAGAGGATATTGTCGGACTCGACAGCGCCATCTTCATGAGCCCCAAAACCTGGGAGGCTTCTGGCCACTTAAGTAGTTTTGATGATCCTCAAGTTGATTGCAAGAAATGTAAAAGTCGTTTCCGCGCCGATCATCTATTGGAAGACTTTGGTGTGAACGCTGACAAAGCTACTCTAGAATTTATTAATATTGAATTAAACAAAATCAAAGCCGCCGGTAATTTGAAATGCCCTAATTGTAATGCCAAAGATTTAACCGAAGCTAAAAGATTTTCCCTAATGGTTAAATCTAATCTAGGTTCACCCACCGATGAACTCAGCGAAGAAAATGTCGTTTATCTGCGACCCGAGACTTGTGGCGGAATCTTCTTGGAATATAAAAATACGCTAGAATCTAGCTCCCATAAATTACCTTTTGGTATCGCTCAGATTGGCAAAGCTTTCCGAAATGAAATCGTGGCGCGCCAATTTATTTTCCGCACCCGGGAGTTTGAGCAAATGGAAATGCAATACTTTCTTTTTCCTCAAGATGTTAAAGACAAATTTGAAGACTGGAAACAAATTCGCTGGAATTGGTATTTAGCTAATGGCCTAACTGAATCAGATATCAGATGGTATAAACACGAAAAGTTAGCTCATTATGCTAGTGATGCTTATGATGTGGAATATAATTTTAAATCCATAGGAGGCTTCAAAGAAATTGAAGGTATCCATGCTCGCGGTGACTTTGACTTAACTCAACACAGCAAGTTCTCCGGCCTTGATTTGAGCTATTTTGATGAAGCTACTAAGACCCGCTTTATGCCTCATGTCGTGGAAACTTCCGCTGGTTTGAACCGTTTGTTATTTATGATGATTGATAAGGCCTATACTGAGGAAACTCTAGAAAATGGGGAGATTAGAACTGTTTTGAAGTTCCCGCCTAAGCTCGCTCCGATCAAAGTAGCCATTTTCCCATTACTCAAAAACAAGCCAGAATTAATCAGCAAGGCCAAGGAAGTTTACAACTCCCTCAAGTCAGACTTCATGTGTGAATTTGATGATAATGGCAATATCGGTAAACGCTATCGCCGCCAAGATGAAATCGGCACTCCCTTCTGCCTCACGATTGATTTCGCTAGTCTAGAAAATGATGACGTGACCGTTCGCGACAGAGACACTATGACCCAAGACAGAATTAAAATTGCCGAACTAAAAGATTATCTCCGAACCCGAATCTAAAAACATTTTTTTTCCAAAAAAATACTCCCTATCTTCATTGAGAAAATAGGGAGTTTTTTATTTTTAGAAAAACTAATTGCTAGTTTTTCTTTTGTTTAGAGTAATTATTTCTAAAGCCATTTTAGCGGCTTCAACTATAAAGATAGTTGGGCTATCTTTTTCACCTGGCCCAACTGGTCTCATTTTGATCTTATACTGAGGAGCCAGAGGGATTAATCTGAGTAAACAGTCGTTTTTATCAAGCTCTTTATTGACCTGTTCCCTGATATTAATAGTCAGAGAGCCATTGCTATTTCGCCATACTTCCACAGCAGCAATGATAGATGTCCCTAATTTTTCTTTGGGAACATAAAATATTCTTTTGAAGGAAAAATAGACAAATTTTCCATTAGAGTATATTGGTCTGTCGGCATGAGAAAAGTGAGCTGGTATTCCTACAATATTATCTCCGACTAAATAATAAGGTGGAAATGACTTCATATGCATGGCTCCTTTTCCCGTTACCTCGTCTCTGAGACTTGGAACATTAATGAAAACTTGATTAAATTCAGCAATTAATCGTGGTTGTTCGCCAACTATGGAAACTATTTTTAATCGTGGGTCCATCTGCTTTCTAACCTGTTCCGGGATAGAGGCCCATAACCTTTTTTGTTCGTCTCTTTTTTTTATTTCACTAGATTTAACAAGAGTAAATCTAATTTTATTTTCTTTTTTTGTAGCTACGTCTTTTTCCATTTTTATGTATCTTTATAAAGTTTCTAATATTTTTACTATATATCGTTAATTGAATTGTTAATTTACGTTCTAAGACTATACCACATTTTAATATTTATGTCAATGAGCAGGGGTAATGTGCACACACATATTGCACTTTTCATGATAATCTAGGGGCATATGTCAAAAACTATGCCCAAGTCAACCAAAGAGGAGAAGTTCAGATGGATTAAGCCCATCCTGGATAAAGAGATTAGTATCAAACAGATGGCCCTAGTTTGTCCCTTCAGTGAGCGAGCAATTAAGTACTGGCTCGCTCAGTATAGAGAAAATGGGATGGACGGGCTAGATAATAAATCAACTAGGCCAAAAAGCCAACCCAAAGAAACCCCGATCAGAATCAAAGAAAGAATAATTGAAATGCGAAGAGAAAATAGATTATGTGCTCAAAAACTATGGTATAAATTACAAAAAGAAGATGTTGATATTAATGTCAGAACGATTGGAAAAATAATCAAATCAGAAGGACTGGTTAGAAAATATCGAATTAGAAAATTACAATATAAATATATTAAGCCAAGTATGGCCCCTGGCGATTTAGTAGAGATTGATATCAAATATGTACCCGGTTTGATTAAGGAAAAGAGATATTACCAATACACAGCCATTGATTGCGCCACTAGGTGGCGATATTTGGAGATATATGAAAATGGTGATAATGAAAGTACTCTAAGATTTCTGACTAAATTAATCGGAATCGCTACGTTTAGAATTAGAGCCATCAAAACTGATAATGGTGTCTGCTTCACAAATAGATATATTGGCTATCTCAAATCACGCGATCCATTCAACCCTCGACTTCATCCACTTGATTTAGAATGTCAGAGATTAAATATAATTCATTATTTAATTGACCCTGGCAAGCCAGCTCAAAATGGTCGAGTAGAACGTAGCCATCGAACAGACCAAGAAATGTTTTATGATAGAAATGAGTTTAAGACTGTGCTAGGATTAAAGAAGAAAATTAGACAGTGGAACTGTTATTATAATAACTTAGAACATTGCGCCCTAGACGGCCTCACTCCAAATGAGGCT
>PFAQ01000025.1 GCA_002778645.1 Candidatus Falkowbacteria bacterium CG10_big_fil_rev_8_21_14_0_10_39_9 | reverse complement strand
TCGATACGGCTGGTATTATTGATGTTAAATATTTGTCGGACAAGAAATTATTGAATAATCCTCTCAACAGTATTGATTTGAAAACTCAGAAACAAGTAGTTACTTTTTTCAAAAAAGCCGCTGTCATTATTTTGATGGTTGATAATAAATCTGGTATCATGCCGGCCGACAGAGACATGGCTAAATTTTTTCAGAAACGAAAAGAGTTTAAGGAGCGTTTGGTGCTGGTGGTTAACAAAGTTGATAACTATCGCCAAAAAAATGAAGCCGCTATTTTTAACAAACTGGGGCTGGGCGAGCCGGTCTACATTTCAGCTGCTTCGGGTTCCGGTACGGGTGACTTACTGGAAAAGGTAGTGAGCTTTTTACCCGAAGACAAAGCGGCCCAGAAACCAAAATGGGAGGGTTATACTGAGGAGGAAGAGATTGCTGGCGAAGGCATTCAAGATGAGAATCGTCCGATTAGTGTTTGTGTTATCGGTAAGCCCAATGTGGGCAAGTCTTCATTGCTGAACTCTATTTTGGGTTATGAACGGGTGATTGTCAGTGACATTCCACACACTACCCGGGAACCGCAGAAAACGCAGGTTATCTATAAAGATAAGACTATTAATGTTATTGATACGGCCGGTATTTCTAAGCATGGCCATAAAGCCGAACGCTTGGAAAAATATGGCATTATGAAATCACTGGCTACGCTGAAGCACGCCGATATTGCGCTTTTGATGCTCGATATCAGTCAGGAAATTACTCATCAAGACGCTAAGATTATTGAAGAAATTACCGATGTCAGAAAGAGCTTTATCATTTTAGCTAATAAATGGGATCTGATTCCTGGCCGCGACGTCAAAAAATGGACCGCCGATATTTATAAAAAATTGCCTTTCTGTACTTGGGCTCCAATTCATTTTCTGTCAGCTAAAACTGGAGCGAAAGTTGATAAGATATTTGATTTGGTGCTCGATATTGCTGAAGCGCGAAAAGTCCAGCTCAGTAATTCTCAGTTAGATAAATTTTTGAAACGGATTGTCAAGATTCACAAACCATCTAAAGGCAAGGGCATTGGCCATCCTCACATCTATCATCTTTTTCAAACTAAAATTAATCCACCGCGTTTTGAAGTTCGAATCGGTTCCCATGATGATCTGCACTTCTCCTATGTCCGCTTTATTGAAAATAAGTTAAGAGAACAATTTCATATCGTTGGTACTCCGATCGGTATTCGAGTGACCAAGAATATCAAGACTCATAGTATTTCGGAAGAGCGAGCCGCTGAAATGCAAACTGAACAGAAGTAGTATAAACAGACGTCTAATAGGGCGTCTGTTTTGTCCCTCCCGATTATCTGCTATAATTAACTTATATGAAAATCATCGTTGGCTTAGGCAATCCCGGAGAAGAATATTCTAAAACTCGCCACAATGTCGGCTGGTTGGTTTTGGATGCGATTCTGGGGAAGGTCAGGTGGTCGCTCAATAAGAAGTGGAATGCTCTCGTCTATGAACAGGGCGGCGATATTTATGTTAAGCCTCAGACTTTTATGAATAATTCGGGGATGGCGACAACAGCTGCCCTCAATTATTATCACCTGCTACCTAAAACCATGGGACTGTTTTCCCAGAAAGATAGTGACCTGTCTCAAGCCCTAACTGTCATTCACGACGATCTGGATGTTGATTTGGGTAAAATAAAAGTAGCGGTTGGCTCTCGCAGTGCCGGACACAATGGTGTGCAATCCATTATTAATCACACTAAGACTTTGAATTTCAAGCGCATTAGAGTCGGTATTAGAACGGCGGATAGGGAGAGGATTCCAGCGGACAAATTTGTTCTGGGGAGATTGAAGGCGGAGGAGTTAAAAGAGATTGAGAGGTTAATAGAAGATATTAGGAAGGAGATATAATGCAGGAGTTTATAGAAAGAGCTGTTTATGGCTCTTTTTTGTTTTTCTGATTGACAAAATAGTCGTTATATGATTAAATGCTGTTGTTTAGTAATGTCCATTAATTTAAAAGCAAAATATATAAGGAGGAAAAAAGATGAGATTAAAAGTTTTGATAAGAGAAATTGCTCTGTTTTTTCTCGGTCCCCGTTGGGTTGATCTAGATGCCAAACCCTATGCCATTTCCAATATGGCAGTCAAGGAGCATCGAAGAGACGGCTTCTATAGGTTTAGGAATAAAAAGGTTTCCCTTTTTATTTCAGAAAAACAAAAAGGCGGTGGAGTTGGTGGCCCAGAATTAATGCAAGAGTTAGCCGACAAGCCAGTCTTGAATGCTAATTTATTAGATCACCTTTTGGATCATTCCAGATTTATTCCCAATACCTGGAAAGGTAAGTATATTTATTTCTGGGGCACTATCTATGAAAGTCCCAATGGAGTCTTGTGGGTTAGGTATTTATACTGGGAATATGGTAAGTGGTTTTGCAGTTGGCAGCCATTTACGCAAGATTTCTATGCCGTAAATGAGATATTGATTGCTGCTTAAATTTTCTTTTTTAGCTCAAAGCCTTAGTTTGTTTTAATAAAACATTCTAGGGCTTTTTTATTTAACTTTTTTGCTTCATCTTGACAGTCTTGGGAGAACAAGTACAATAGGTTATATTATATATCTCATTTTTTAGATAACTATGAATCTAATTATCGTGGAGTCACCCACTAAAGCGAAGACTATCAGCAAATTTTTGGGATTAGGCTATAAAGTCGAATCCTCTTTTGGCCATGTGCGCGATTTACCGGTGAGTACAATGGGGGTGGACATTGAACATGATTTTCAACCTAGTTATATTGTGCCGGACAAAGCCAAGAAGAATCTTAACAACCTCAAGAAGCTGGCAGCATCAGCCACTGAGGTTATTCTGGCTTCGGACGAGGACCGCGAAGGAGAAGCGATTGCTTGGCACTTGAGTGAGACTTTGAAGTTGAACTCCAAAAAGGCCAAACGAATTGTTTTCCATGAAATTACTAAGGCGGCTATTTTGGGAGCGCTGGAACATCCGCGGGTAATTGATCAGAAATTAGTTGACGCTCAACAAGCCAGAAGAATATTAGATCGTTTAGTGGGTTATGAACTCTCACCTTTCCTTTGGAAGAAGGTGGCTCGTGGCTTGTCTGCTGGTCGAGTGCAGAGCGTAGCGGTTCGTTTAATTGTCGAACGAGAGAGAGAAATCAAGGCTTTTAACTGCGAAGAGTATTGGAGTATTACGGGAGATTTTTCTAAAATTACTGACAAGGAAATCAAGTTCAGTGCTGATTTGAACAAGATCAACAACAAGACGATCGAGAAGCTGTTTATCAAAAACAAAGAGCAGGCCGATGAAATTATTGCCTCATTAAAAGGAGCGGAATATGAAATCTCTAAAGTGGAGCATAAAGATAGTCAGAAAAAGGCCCCAGCTCCATTTACCACTTCCACTTTGCAACAAACCGCTAATCGTTTTTTGGGATTCAGTGCTAAGCAAACCATGATGGTCGCCCAGAAATTATATGAGCAGGGCTTTATCACCTACATGAGAACTGATTCTTTAAACTTATCGGCTAAGTTTATCACCGATGCTTATGAATATTTAATTAAAGAGTTGGGCAAGGAATACGCCATTTCTGGTGGCCAAGTTTTCAAAACTAAAAGTAAAAATGCCCAAGAAGCTCACGAAGCTATTCGACCAACTGAAGTTAGTAATAATCCAGAAGATCTAAAAGTTAAATTAGAACCAAATCAATATCGTTTATATAAATTAATTTGGCAGCGATCAGTGGCCACTCAAATGCCAGCGGCCTTGTTGGCGGTAACTGTTATTGATATTGCCGCTCTCGCCACTCCCTATCATTTCCGTGCCTCAGGCCAAGTTTTGAAATTCCTCGGCTATCTAAAAGTTTATCCTGAATCAACTAAGGATCAGACTATGCCAGAGCTCAGTGCGGGGGAGAAATTAAATTTAGAAAAGTTGGGCGGTGATCAGCATTTTACTGTACCACCAGCTCGCTACTCTGATGCTGGCCTGGTTAAAGAAATGGAAAAATATGGTATTGGCCGTCCTTCCACTTATGCTCCGACAATTTCCACCGTCATTGATCGCAATTATGTCTTCCGGGATGACAAAAAACGCTTGGGCCCGACTGAAATTGCTTTTGTGGTCATTGATCTCTTAGTTGCTCACTTTCATCATATCGTTGATTTCAAGTTTACCGCCGAAATGGAAAATAACTTAGATGAGGTGGCGGTTGGTAAAAAGGCCTGGGTGCCAGTTATCAGAGATTTCTATTTACCCTTTCATCAAAATTTAGAAGAAAAATATAAAGAAGTTAACAAAGAAAATATTATGCCAGAAGAAAAATCAAGCGAGATTTGCGACAAGTGCGGTTCACCGATGATTGTCAAAACTGGACGTTATGGCAAGTTCTTGGCCTGCAGTAACTATCCCACTTGCAAGAACATTAAATCAACCGGCGAACCTAAGGCTGGAGTCCAAGTGTCTCCTGAGGCGGCAGCTAAGCTTGATGTTTTGAAGACTCGGTTTGCTAGTGAAGTTTGCGACAAGTGTGGTTCACCCATGTCCGTCAAGAATGGCAATTTCGGTCCTTTCTTGGGTTGTAGTGCTTATCCTGGTTGTAAGAATATCAAGAACATTCCAGAGGAGAACGCGGTTAAGGTGATCTGTCCCGCTTGTGGCAAGGGTGAGATTGTTAAGAAGTTTAGTCGCCGTGGCGCTTTCTACGCTTGTAGTGCTTATCCTGATTGTAAGAATGCCTATTGGGGCAAGCCAACGGGTGAGAAGTGCCCCGAATGTCAGTCACTGCTGATTGAAGATAAGGAAGCAATTAAATGCAGTGATCGGGCCTGTGGTTTTACAAAATAAAAATAAAAGATAGTTTATAAAAAAAGACACCTCTTATTAGAAGTGTCTTTTTTTATAGTCTTTTATATTTTAATTAATCTTGGATACAGCGCACCGAGAAACCAAAATTTTAACCATTGCTACCCCTGATAATATTAGAGCCAGTTGAATATAAGAATCGAAACCAATATCCATTCCCACTAGTATTTTCAGTCGCCGACCATAAATAAGTTACCACACCAGAATATCTAAAAGTATTAATAGAAGAATCCATATAGCCACCTGGGCGGCTAGTAAAACCCGAACTATTACAAACAGCAGATGGAGATTCTCCGTCGTCACAAAATTCTGTTTCCCAGTGATTGGTCCCGGCCTCTTTTAATTTGCCTCCGATATCGGGAAAATTGCCCGAACCACCTTGGCCGTCAATAGACAAATAATTAGTTAGGGCTGTCCATTCAGTGTCAGTGGGTAAGTGCCAACCAGATGGGCAAGCCGTTTGTGCCGCTGGATTGTTATATAAAACTCCATAATTAGTATAATTAGAATCTGGCTTAGCTTGAACCACGTCTGTGCCTTGATAATCAAAAACATAATAATAAGGAATTCCATCATCAATTATATCGCTCGAAACAACGCTTGGAAGATAAGCTAGATTATTAGCTAGCCAGCAGTGATTATTAATGTTAACGGTATTATAAGATTGATCATCTCGGGAGTCAATAAAACTCTCGCCACAAGCAAAAGGAGTACAATCCATGTCTATAATACCGCCCGG
>PFAQ01000044.1 GCA_002778645.1 Candidatus Falkowbacteria bacterium CG10_big_fil_rev_8_21_14_0_10_39_9 | reverse complement strand
TCGTAGCAAAGGCTTTCAAAGTCTTCATCGACGATCGCAACAAACATTTTTAAAAGGTGGTCTTGGGATTTTTGGGAGAGTCTTCCCATCATTCCAAAGTCAATAATTCCAATTCGATTTCCGGGAAGAGCGAACAGATTTCCTGCGTGGAGATCACCATGGAAGAGTCCATCTTCCATAATCATTTTAAAAAGAGCCTCTACCCCGACTTTTACAAGCTCTTTATTGTCAAATGGACCATTTTTAATGGATTCAATGTCACTGAATCGAATTCCATTTAGTTTTTCCATGACAAGTACTTTGTCCGTCGTCATTTCTGGGTAGACTTTGGGAATCACAATTCCAGTTTCTTTTGAGAAATTTTCAGCAATCCTCCTCGCATTATTCATTTCGACTGTGTAGTTCATTTCAAGTTCCATTGTCTTGAAAAATTCGTCGACAATACGGGTGGGGCCAATGATCCTTGCTTCTGGAATTTGAGACTCCAGTACGTTTGCAAGAAATGAGAGGATACTAATGTCGCTTGTTATGGTTTCTTTGATTCCGGGTCGTTGAACTTTGACAATCCACAACTGATATTTGATTTTATAGTTGATAATAGGAGGAGTTAATAATAAAGATTTTGTTGATTTAGACTTAAGTCGACAGGATCTTTATTATTAACCTAATTATTTATTCTTATTATTAATCTAATTAAAATCAAATAGCGATGAAAACAAAAATCTTAAATTTGCTAGTACTGATATTAACTATCGGGACTTTGACAGTTAGTTGTAAAAAAATGGATATGAAAGAAATGGCCCCACAAAAGCCAACTCCACCACACCCAACAAACACTGAAGTAACTTTGATGGGCTCAGTTAATGAAAGTAAAGGTGCCATGGGATTATTACAATCCAACAGCACAATTACTGGGGACTTAAAATTCTATTTTAAGTTCTGGCTGAATCCGTCAGACACCACCGAAATTGCAAAGGCCAAGGGGACTTATACTATATTAAACCCTAATGGCTCAGTATTTTACACTTCCGCAGCAATCGAAAACTGCATCAATCAGAAATTTCTAGTTGCTGGAAATTATGTTATGAGTGTTAGCGGGACTTATAATGGAATACCATTTAGTTATGTTAATATTACAATTAACGTCACCGAAAATGTTACTCCACCCAACAACACAAACACAGCACCAGTTGGTGTTAAAGGCCTATATGCTAACACCACCAACACCACTTTATCTTTAGCAATCAGCAGAGCTGAGTATTCAACTTTAGTTGGTAAGACCTGGTTCTATGTGGCCAAGGTAAACAGCACCGATTTTGTGCACGTTGCTGCTCCATTAATTAACGATTCAGTAGTATTTTCGATTGCCGTTCCAACTGCTTCTGGAATCACTACCATAGAGTTTAACGGTGGTTATGAAGATGGCAGCAACGGAGGGATGTGGTTTACCGCTTCAAACGGTAGCCCAAACATCCTATACCCAGGAACTGGCAGCTTTTGGAAAATAAATATCGATAATAATGGAAGTACTATCACGGCCAGAGCTCCAAACGGAACAGTTTTGGTAACCATCCCCGTTCCTGGAGTAGTTAATCCTATACCTGGAAATAATGGTGACGACATAGCTCATCAGTATACCGTCCGCTGGTCTAGTTACAAACATTTTCTGAAATTTACTGGTACCAACTTTTGTTGCCAGTACAAAATAGGATCTGCTTCAACCACCTGGACCACATTAAGTGGAACGGTAAACCTTTCTAATCCAGAATACTACGACGTCTTATTCCCATCTGTTACTGGAGAAATCCATTACAGATACGGCACTATGATTGCCGGAGTATTCTACCCATCATCCAATATGGCCAATAGTATATTCTACTATAACGGCGAATTGGTTGAAAATATTTAAAAAGATTGCAAAAAAGCCTTTTCTAAGAAAAGGCTTTTTTTATTTATCTAAAATATTTTTTATAGCTAATAATCAAATTCCCAACCATTATCTTTTTTCACAATTTTGCCCAACACCAAAAAACCACTCGCCTTAGGATGTCCGCCCCCACCAAAGATCTGAGCTAAACGAGAGATGTCCATATTAGGATCAGCTGTTCGTAGATTAGCCTTAACCCGGCCATCTGATTCTTCGCACAGCAATAGTACTCCTTTGACGCCGCCCAAATTACTTAAGAAGGCGATAATATCACCGAAGATGTCATTGATAGCCTCGTCTAGATCTAAGGTTTGAATAATTTCCTTAACCTCCTCTTTGGCCAAAACCGAAACAGCTAGATTATATTCTAAATTAATCTTCAGATTTTTAAGAGCCAGACCTAGCAAGCGCATCGAAGCTAGATTTTTATTTTGGACAGTGTTTTGAAAAATTTTGGGCAGCTGAGCTCCGAAACGCAACATTTCTGAGGCAATATTAATAGTGTCTTCACTGGTAGAGGGATATAAAAAATTACCAGTGTCAGTCATAATCCCTGAAAGTAAAAGATTAGCTAAATTTTTATTAATCACAATCTGATTAATTTTCAAAAAATGATACAATACTTCGGTGGCTGAAGCTAATTCCGGTAAACGAATTTCCAAATCAGCAAAATGATCGACTGGAGGGTGGTGGTCAAATTCAATAACATAAACATTTTTTTTATTCCGATTATGCAAAGCTTCAGTGAGCCCGGTGCGATTAATAGCGCCACAATCTAAAATGATAATTAAATCGTAGTCGTTAAAAGAAAACCCCAGCGGTAGCTTAGCGTGGACGCGTTCGGCATGGGGCAAAAAATCAAAAATCAAATCATCTTTATCTTGGGCATAAGCCAAATAATTTTTATCTAAACTTTCAGCTAACTCAATCATAATTCCAATCGAAGACAGAGCGTCAACATCAGGGTGGAGATGAGATACTATTAAGATTTTATTGGCTATCAGAATTTTTTGATAAGCCTTTTGACAATAATTTAAATACTCTTCATTCATATACTTAAAATGCCCAACAGTGGGCATTTTTATTATTCTTTCTTTAGTCTTTCCATCTCAGCCTCATCTTCCAGAATAGCCTTTTCGATAATACTAGCTTCTCTTTCAGTGGCATCTAGATTCCAGATTATTTTAGGAATTTTGCGAATAGTAGTCCGTTTTTGGAGCAACTTAGCTATTAGTCCGCTTTTAGCCCTCAGAGCTCTTAAAGCCGTCCCAGCGAGCCTATCCGGCAAAACAGAGACGCCCACCCGGGCATAATTAAGATCATCGGAGCAATTAACGTAAGAAACAGTCACTAGAGCGTTTTTAAGCTCCAACTCCTTATTAAGGATATTGGCTAATTCATGTTTTAAGCCTTCATCAACCTGAGCTAATCTGGACATAATTTACATTTTATTTATAACCTCTTCTTCTGTATAAACATTCAAAACATCACCCACCACGGCAACTGGGCTACCCTCATATTGCAAGCCGCACTCCTGGTCCTTTTCTACGGTCTGAACATTTTGCTTACCGGATTGCAGTCTAACTAACCTACCCTTATCAATAATATTCTTGTCACGAGTAACCTCCACTAAGGAGTTATTTTCTATCTTTCCGTCTAACACCTTACCGCCTAAAATTTGCAGACTATTCTCTGTTCTAAAAACAGCTAAAACTTTCAAACGACCTAAATCTTTTCGCACCAACTCCGCCTTTATCAATTCTTGCATTTGAGCTTTAATGTCTTTAATCAAATCATAAATGATAGAATAAAGAGTAACCTTAACAGTTTTCTCTCGCAACAAGATTTCTGTTTGAGGTTGAAATTTAACATTGAAACCAATAATTTGAGCGCTACCATCTTCAGCGCGCTTAATATCGCCCTCGCCAATATTACCCAAGCCTTTATATAATATTTTAACTCTAACTTTATTATTATTTAATTTCATGAGTGACTCTTCAATCGCTTCAGCTGATCCTAAAACATCGCTCTTAATAATCAAATTCAATTTAGCCACCTGATCATCAGCGTCTTCTTTGGCAGTAACAGCTTTATTAATAGCCGAGTTAGTTGAGGCAATTTTTTTAATCTTCATTTTTTCTCCCTCACCTACCTCTAACATATCACCCACCTCTGGTAGAATCTTTAATCCTAAAATTCGAACTGGAGTTGCTGGCCCAGCCGTTTCAATGGTTTCTCCTTTATAATTTTTGAGGGCCTTAACCTTACCATAAACAATATTATTAAAACATAATTGAACGCCTACTTTTAAGGTGCCGTTTTGGACTAAAATAGTGGCCACTGGTCCGGCGCCCTTATCAAGCTTGGCCTCGATTACTGTTCCGGCCGCATCAGAAGCGGGATTAGCCTTGAGGTTGTCTTCTTCGGTTTCGGCCACTAAAATAAGCATGTCGAGTAATTCATCGATTCCCTTGCCGTCCTTAGCTGAAACTGGGACACAAATTGCTTTGCCTCCCCAATCCTCCGGATTAATATTTAACTGACTGGATAATTCTTGTTTAGTTCTGTTGATATCCGCCTCTGGTTTATCAATTTTATTAATAGCCACGACGTAAGGAATTTTAGCCGCTTCAATAATTCTAAAAGCTTCAACGGTTTGCGGTTTAACACCATCATCAGCAGCGACCACTAAAATAGCAATATCAGCCACTTTAGTACCACGACTACGCATAGCGGTAAAAGCTTCGTGTCCTGGGGTATCAATGAAAGTAATTAATTGATCGTGATGTTTAACTTGATAGGCGCCAATATGCTGAGTAATACCCCCAGCCTCACCCGCCACCACATTAGTAGTCCGGATAGCGTCTAATAATTTAGTTTTACCGTGGTCGACGTGTCCCATTACCACTACCACCGGAGATCGCTCGAGCATTTCTTTTTTATTTTCTTTACCGAGAATCTGACTCAATCTCTTATCATCTTTAATGTCAGTAATTTGATCTGGTCCAGTCGCCATTTTAATATCTAAATTTAAATCAGCTCCAATAATAGAAGCGGTATCAAAATCAATCTTTTCATTCATGGAAACAAAAATACCATTCTTCATTAATTCTCCTAAAACCTTACTGATAGATAATTCGGCCTGAGAAGCAAAATCACGCACAGTAATAAAGGCTGGTAAAATTAATTCTTTTTTAACAATTTCAATGTCAGCCGCGGCTATTTCTTTTTCTTTATTATCAGCCGCCATCTTAATTTCTAATTGCCGCATTAATACCGGCCATTCCTTAATAATTTTCCGAGCCGTATGATTATCAACCTTAATAGCTTTTTGACCAATATTAAAACCGAGCTGTGGCAACAGATCTTTTAGTTCTTGCGGATTAATCCGTAGCGCGCGAGCCAATTCGGTGATATTCATATAGAGATAATTAATTTTATTAAAATAATAGGATATTTTTAAAGATTAGTCAATAAAACTAAGTGATTATAGGTTTTTTATTAACACCTTATCAACAGAAAAATTTTGTTTAATATTAGCCAAAATACTTAGAATAGTCTAGAAAATTGTGGACTTATCCACATCTCAGAAAAAGTTTCAAAAAGCCTTTAAATCGCTATGTATTTTTAGACTATTAAAGCCGGTTTAGCGCCGGCTCGATAATTATCTTTTGTGGACCATAAGGGACTTGAACCCTTGACCTCTTCCATGCCATGGAAGCGCTCTAGCCAACTGAGCTAATGGCCCCTACTTACAATCCTGTATCCTAAACTATTTTAGAAAAATAATTAAGGTAATCAAAAAAATTTGATGACCAAAAATTAAAAAATAAAATAAGTTTTTTACATTAGACCATTAACTCGCTCAAATAAAGTAATGATATAAATTATTGTATTCCAACAAATAAAAAATGATAACAGAAAACCAAAGATAAAACTGGCAAAAACTGTCATAAAGTTTTTTGTCGACAGCGATCATTAATTTGTTTTTGTTTACGCTCATATTTTTTTAATTATTATCTACTTATATTATAAAGTAAAATTAAAAAATTTACAAATAAATTGCTGTGCCCCCACTACGAATCGAACGTAGATCTAGGACTTAGGAGATCCTTGTTTTATCCATTAAACTACGGGGGCCAAAATAAGCGACTTCTTCATTATTATACATTTTTATCGTTTTGACAAATTAGCTAAATTAACCTAAAATTATATTAAGCATTAAATAAAAATAAAGCTTTGCCAAACTATAAAGAGCGGCAAACAATAAACTTATGTTTAAAAAAGATCTTAAGCCCGAAAGCTTCAAAGATGTCGAAACTATTATTGGAGAATCCATTAGAGTCAAGGGTAATTTTAATGGTAATGGCAACATTATTATTGATGGGTCATTAGAAGGTTCTCTCAAAACCAAAGGAAACGTCTTTATTGGTCCTAAAGCTAAAGTGACCGGTAGCATTGAGGCTCAAGAAGTTATTATTAATGGTGAAATTTCCGGCAATTTACTGGTTAAAGATTATTTGACCGTGGGCGAAACCGCCAAAATCAACGGTGACATTGAGTGTAACCGAATTTCTGTAGATACTGGCGCAATAATAAACGGAAAATGTCAAATGGTAAAAGTTTCTCCTTCTCAAAAAGAAGCTGAAGTTATTAATGAATAATAAATCCCACAGAACTTTTTTATCATGATTCTATGAATGTCTTTATTTATGACGACTTTTTAAAAAAACATACTAAGACCGTCAACAATACCGAAATTCTCCTGCACAAACTCAACCTAAACGGTAAGATTGTGTATTTAGAGTCGATTAGAAACATTAATGACCTAATTAGAGACGAGGTTAACAACGGAGCTAAGACTATTATTGCCGTCGGCAACAATAAAACTATCAACAAAGTGCTAAACGGTATGATGAGCGGAGACAATCAGAACATCGCTTTAGGAATTATACCAATTGGAAACAATAATTCCATTGCTCAAACCTGTGGTATTAGAAATGAAAAGGAGGCCTGCGAGATTCTCCTAGCTCGTCGAATTGAAAAAATTGACATTGGTTATGCCAACAAAATACATTTTATAGCTAATGCAAAAATTAAGGCTAAAGGTGCCATTATTAAAATTGATGACTTCTCTATTGATCAGACAGAAAATGGTGAAATTATTATTATTAACTTGCCTGATAAAAAATGTTCTACGCAGAACATTTTAGCTAATCCTCAGGATGGTCAATTAAATTTATTAATTAATAATGGTGGTAAAAAATATGGGCTATTATCTGTTCAGACCATGGAACTAGAAAACGACCGAGAAGAAAAATTAATATTAGACGAATCAGTTGCTATTGACACTCCAGCTCAGATTGGAATAGGGGATCATCAAATTAGCTTAATTGTTGGTAAAAAAAGAGAGTTTAATATAAATTAATATAAAATGTTCTACGCAGAACATTTTTTAAAAACCTATGAAAGAAACCCTATCAAACATTACCAAGGCCTATTTGGGTGAATGTCAGGCTCGAAATCGCTACACATTCTACGCTAAAGTAGCTCAAAAAGAAGGCTATGAACAAATAGCCGAAATTTTTTTAACTACTGCCGAGCAAGAGAAAGTTCATGCTAAACGTCTATTCGAACACATTCAGGAGTTAAAAGAGAATAATGAAGAGATAAAACTAGAAGCTTCGGTACCAACTGTCTACAAAACTACCATTGAAAACCTGAAAGCAGCTATCGCCGGAGAAACCTACGAGACTAATGAAATGTATCCAGCCTTTGCCAATAAAGCCATAGAAGAAGGTTATGAGGTTTTAGGTAAAAGACTAGCGGCTATCGCTGTAGCTGAGAAGAACCACAAAGAAAGATATGAGAATCTACTAAAGGATTTAGAAGGTGGCAACACATTTAAGCGAGGCGAAGCTATTTGGTGGGTTTGCCGAGAGTGTGGTTATATCCATTTTGGAACAGAAGCTCCAAAAGTTTGTCCTTCCTGTAGCCACCCCCAATCATACTACCAACCAAGAGGTTAAGACTTAGACTTTCAAACATAAAAAAAATAAGAGCAGAGAATTACTCTGCTCTTATTTTATATTGAAAACAATTTGGTTATTTAACAACCTCACCATCAATCACTTTTTTACTTTCTATTTGAGTCTGGCTTTGATTGTGCTTCTTAAAAACCACTAATTGTTGAACCGCGGTCAAAAGGGTAACAATAAACCAGTACATAGTTAAACCTCCAGGAAGAGTCCAGCCGATAAAGACGGTTAAAGCTGGCATAAAATAAAGCATTTGTTTATTCATAATAGCTGCCATGTCTTCATCTTTAGCGCCCTCAGTCTTAATGGCAGCCCTCTTAGTCATCATCATCTTGGCTTGCCAGAATTGAGCCAACCCAGCTAATATTGCTAAGTAAATATTAGGTTTAGACAAGTCAAGGAAACCAAAAGCCATCATATTAATTACTTCTGGTCTTTCAATAAAAGGATAAACTAGACTTAGTTTATTGTTTAGTCCATCTCTAAATACTTGAAAAACTGCCAATAAAAAAGGTAATTGAATTAATAATGGCAAACAAGAAGAGAAGGGATTAATTTTATTATCCTTATACAACTTAATCATGGCTTGACCCTGCTCTTGCTTATTATCTTTGTATTGCGCCTTAACAGCATTAATTTTAGGCTGTAAGCCCTGTAAAGACTTCTGGGCTTTAATCGACTTTTGGGACAAGGGCCAGAGTAAACCCTTAATCGCTATTGTCAAAAAGATAATAGCCAGTCCTAAGTCATGAAAAGAAATAGTATTATAGAGAAATACTAATAAGTTTAAAATTGGTTGATAGAAAACTACTTGAAAGATATGAGACATATAAAAAAATTAATTATAAATTATTTTAAGGGATCGTGTCCGCCCTTGTTCCAAGGATTGCAACGCAATATTCGATACATAGCCATAAAACCACCTTTAATCACTCCATACTTTTCAATCGCCTGTAAACCATACTCTGAACAGGTAGGAGTAAAGCGACAGTAACCATAGGGAAATAAATGTTTCATCGGACCATGATCAAAAGACAAAGTTTTCTGATAAATTCTAATCATCTTAACCACTAAAAGGCGAGGGTAGTATATAAAAGTTTTAAAAATTTTCCACATAATTAATCCTGATAAAAATTTAATTTCTTAAAAGAGGTTTTCAAATTAAGTTTAATATCACTATATTTTTTGGCTAATATTAGAGGTAAAACTACTATAACACAATCATAGCCCTTCTTGAGAAAGGGCTCTTCGAGACGAATGACGGCTTTTATCTGTCTTTTAACTTTATTTCTAATCACCGCCTTTTTATTTATTTTAAGTCCAACTAAAACGCCAAAACGATTATGGTCTAAATTATTTGGGATCAGTTTGGCCCCTAAAACTTCTTGATAACTAGAGCGCCCTTTCTGAAACACTTTATCAAAATCTTTGTTTTTGCTTAAACGATTAAAACTATTAAGCATTACTTTAAATTATTTGGATAATTTTATTCGACCCTTGTCACGACGACGTTTTAAAACATCACGTCCGTCCTTAGTGCGCATCCGCTTTAAAAAACCATGTTTTTTCTTGGCTCTTTTGGCATTCGGCTGGTAGGTTCTTTTGGTGGCCATATTCTTATGCTTATTATATTAATAATTGCTAGTACTAATTAAGTTATCACGTTTAAAGATAAAGGTCAATAAAGAAAACCAGATGATCTTATTCACATTTTATGAACAAGGGATGAGTCTTTTATCGTCTTGTTATAATAAGTTTTTTCTAATATAATAAAGTCATTGATTTAAAAATTTTGCCTCAAACGATTGGGTTAAGAAACCATTGCTTCCGGCACCATCATTATTATGGACAAAGAACAAATCTGGCAAGCCGTTTTAGGCGAAGTCGAAATAGGTCTGTCTCGTGTCAATTTTATTACCTGGTTTAAAGACACCTTTATTTCGTCTTTTGAAAACGATAAAATCGTTATCGGCGTTCCCAGTGAATTTGTAAAAAAATGGTTAGAAAATAAATTTTATAAAATTATCAAATCCTCTTTAGAAAAAATCACCGGCCAAAAAATTGTTGAAATTTACTATCAGGTCGAATTCAAAAAACCAGAGATAAACAAAATTAATACCGGAGAAAAAAAAGAAGTTAAATTAGTGGAAAGATCAGAGCCGATTAAAACAGCCGAAACTCCTAGCGTTAATCGCTTTGGCTTAAACTCAAAATACTTGTTTGAAAATTTCATTGTTGGTAAAGCTAATGAGTTAGCCCATGCCGCTTGTCGAGCGATTATTAACAATCCCGGAAAAGTTTATAACCCCCTTTTTATATATGGTGGCGTCGGACTGGGGAAAACCCATTTACTCCAAGCCATCGGGAATGAACTTTCTGGCCACACTAGTAAAATCCTATATACTACCAGCGAGAACTTTACTAATAATTACGTCCAGGCCGTTAAAACTGGTCATGGTAAAGATTTTAAAAATGTTTACCGCAATGTTGATCTGCTCTTAATCGATGACGTTCAATTTATGGGCGGAAAAGATGGAACTCAAGAAGAGTTTTTTCACACCTTCAACGAACTACATCAGGGTAATAAACAAATTGTCATGACCTCTGATCGCCCACCAAAATCAATCCCAGCTATTGAAAATCGCCTAATTTCTCGCTTTGAATCCGGCATGGTAGTTGATGTTGGCAAACCAGACATTGAAACCAAGATGGCTATTTTGGAAAAGAAGGCTATTGAAAAGGGTTATTTATTTGATCGAGAAATTTTAGTTTATGTAGCTAATAACATCCAAAATAATATTCGGGAATTAGAAGGGGCTTTAAATAAAATTGTGGCTTATCATGAATTCAATAATGCTGCCCCCTCAGTTAAATCAGTAAAAGAGATTTTAAGTGACCTAACAATTGAAAGTCGCTCTAAATCAATTTCCCCTAAAGACATCATTGAAATCGTAGCTAAATTTTATAACATCAGTTCTAAGGAAATTACCAGTGATAGTCGTCGTCAAGAATTAGTAGTTCCCCGACAAATTGCCGTCTATTTAATTCGAGAAGAATTAAACACTTCCTACCCGACCATCGGCAATGAATTAGGTGGACGAGATCACACTACCGCCATGCACGCCTATAATAAAATCAGTGAACAAAAACAAAAAAATGAAAGACTAAATCAGGAAATTAATTCTATCAAACAATTGTTTTACAGCTCAATTTATTAATTTCACGGTTAATTATCTGTTAATAAGTGGCCCAAAAAAGTGATTTAGCTTGTTGATAACATTTAACAAAAAGTTGATAAAAAAAGTTATTTCGAGTTATAAACAATTTGTTAAATTTCATCAACCATTTAATCCACTATTATCAACAAGCCTAATTTAAAAAAAGGCCAGCAAAAGATTCTTAAATTAAGCAATCCCAAAGTTATCAACCCCCTTATTACTATTATTATTATAAAATATATTATATATAAATTAATACAGTATGACATTTATTAGTCTCCAAGAAAATTTAAAACAAGGGCTAGCAATAGTTAGTCGCATAGTTAGCAAAAACATTAATTTGCCAATTTTGAATAACATCTTATTTAAAGTTAATAAAAGTAATATTGAATTAATTGCCACTAACCTGGAGATTGGTATTACCCACCAGGTTAGAGGAAAGATTGATAGTGAGGGTGAGTTTACGGTTGACTCTAAGATAATTACCGATTATATAAATTTATTACCGGGTGATAAAGTTGAGTGTGAACAGGATGGGTCTGAGATTAAGATTAAATGTCAAAATTATAAAACCAAGATTAATATTCAGGATGCTAGCGACTTTCCTTTAATTCCTAAGGTTAACAAGGATAGTTTTTATTCCGTTCCAATAGATGATTTGAGGAGTGCTTTAAGTGAGGTTATTTTTGCAGTAGCCAATAATGAGACTAGATTGGAATTATCTGGTGTTTTATGGTTATTTACTGGCGACAGTTTGATTTTAGTGGGAACTGATAGTTATCGTTTGGCGGAGAAAAAAATAAAAATTAAGAGTAATTATGAGAGTCCAATAAACAAGGTAATTGTTCCGGCTCGAACATTGCAGGAGTTGATTAGGGTGCTGTCAAGCTTTAAAGATGATGAACAGCTTGAAAATGCGGGCGAAATAAAAATTTGTTTATCAGATAATCAAATTCTCTTTATTTTTGGCTCTACGGAGTTAGTGTCCCGTTTGATTAATGGTGGTTATCCGGATTACCAACAAATTATTCCCTTAAATTATAAGACCCGAGCTTTAATTAATAAAAATGAGTTGATGCGCGCCATTAAGGCTTCGGCTATTTTCTCTAAAGCCGGAGTTAATGATGTTGCTTTAGATTTTAAATCAGAGACCGGCAAAATCACTATTTCTTCGGCCTCTAGCCAGGTGGGTGAGAGCTCGGTGGAATTGAATTCTGAAATTGAGGGTGATAATAATGAAATTATTATTAACTACCGTTATTTTTTAGACGGCTTAAATAATATTTCATCTGATATTATCAGATTGGACTTGGTTAATTCGGGGACTCCCTGTGTTCTGCGCCCAGAAAAAACCGACGACTATCTTTATATCGTAATGCCGATTAGACAATAATTATTTTTTATGAATTATAAAAAAGCTTTCACTCTTATTGAGCTTTTAGTGGTGATTGCCATTATTGGTATTTTAGCCACAATTTCGATTATTGCTTTTAGTAACGCTCGAGCCAGAGCTCGAGACGCTAAACGAATTGGTGATGCTAAGCAGGTAGAAACAGCCCTGGAAATGTTTTTTAATAATCAAAACCGTTTTCCGACTAAAGCTGAGTTTGATTCTGGGTCTCTGGTTATTAATGGTAAAGCCTATATGGTTAATTTACCGGAGGCTCCGAATCCTCCTGATGGCAGTTGTGATAGTAATACCAATCAATTTGCTTATAACGTTAACTCTGTCGGCACGACCTTTACTCTGTCTTTCTGTTTGGGTAATAATACTGGCGCGCTCAGTCACGGTTTAAAATGTGTAACCCGGGATGGTTTTTTGAATACTGCTTGTAGCGGGGATTTAGGCTTTACTTGCGGAATTCCAGTGGTTTATGGCGGTGATTCTTATCCGACCGCCAATATAGGGTCTAAATGTTGGATGACTAAAAATCTAAACATTGGAACCAGAATTGATGCTTGTCTGTCTGGACCCGGTTGTTTTGGTAATAATCCACAAAATCAAACAAACAATGGAATAATTGAAAAAATATTGTTTTAATGATGATCAAAATTCCGAATGTACTTCTTATGGTGGCATGTATCAATGGGGTGAGGCGATGCAATATTCTGCCGGTGAAGGAGCTCGGGGTATTTGCCCGGTTGGTTGGCATATTCCCGGATATGCCGAATGGGTGAGTGCTTGGAATGTTGGGTCGTTAGGGTTTAATATTATTCCCTTTGGTTATTTGAATAGTAGTGGTTCCTTTACTAGTGCAGAGCCCGATGGAGACACTTGGTTATCATCAAATGGGCCAAATTCTTATGACTCGTTTCTACCTATGGACAATCCTGTCAGTGATCATTTCCATTATGATCAAACTTATAGTTTTTCAGTCAGGTGTGTTATGGATTAATACAGAATTAAATTATTTATTTCTAAACAAAAAAGCTATCAAATTTAGATAGCTTTTTTTAGCTAATTTTAGTTGATGACAACAGTTGCCTTGTTAGTTTTTTTCATATTACCACTCCAGTCATAGAATTCAGCATAGAGACGATAGTCTCCGGCGCTGGGCGGATTATCCCAGGTGGTGATTATGTTTTGGCTATCAACGTTATCTATAGTTCTAATAAGTTGCTTTTCGTTTTTACTGTTTAAATAATAAAGTTCGATTCGGGCAATCTTGTTGGGATTGGGTGAACTGAACCCTACGCTAATGGGGAAGTCATTATGGTTGGTTGCTAGACCGCTAGACGGGGAGGTGAGGTTGAGTGAAGGCGGATTTTGGTAATTGTTGTTGAGAAGGAGGTTAAATTCTAGGGATTTTTCGGAACAGTTATAGAAACTATCACACACTCTAACTTTTAAATTATGATAACCATTATTTAGGAAGTCTAGTTTTTTACTAAGATTAAAGGGGTAGGAGGTGGTTTTAAATAGTAAATTGTTATTAATATAATATTCGATATTAGCATTATCAGCAATACTAATAATATTAATACTAGCATTTAAGGTGTCGCTCGTAATAATTTCTTTGTCTTTAGGGCTAGTAATTTCAAAGACTGGACTGTTTTGGGGGTTAGTAATATTAATATTAGTAGAGGTGGAATAAAGCCCATTCTTTTTAGCCCATTCAATTATTCTTGATTCCCAAAGGTTAAACTGAGGGTCTGAGACTGGGTTGCTAGGCACTGGTCCTAGGGGGTCGTTTTTATCAACATAATATAAGATGCAATGAGGTTCGCTGAAAGTTTTTTCTTCAATTAACTCTGGCGGTGTACTGGAGGTAGCTAGTAGCCCGGTCTCTTTATTGATTTTTATCTTGCGACCAATATTGGTATCACCATCAATAATTGCTTTGCCGGTTTTAGCGTCATCCATGGGCCGAAATTGTTCTACGGGAGTACCGGTTAAAACTCGCTTCATAAACTCATTCCAGATTGGAGCGGCTACTACACTGCCATCAGCTCCCTTGCTCATTTCTGAACTGTCATTATTTCCTACCCAAACACCAGTTACTAGAGATGGGGTATAGCCAATTGTCCAGGCATCTTTGTAGTCATTGGTAGTTCCGGTTTTAGCGGCTATGGGACGATCAGCCAGAGTTAAATAATTTTTAGCCCCGAAGATAAAGGTCCGAGCGGCATTATCAGTCAGGACACTAGTTATTTCTCGAGCAACCTGTGAACTTAAAACAGTTTTTTTCTTGTCTTTGTATTCTTCTAAAACTTTACCGTCTTTATCTTCTACTTTTAAAATTACACTAATAGGGCTTATCTCACCTTCTCGGGCAAAAGTACTAAAAGCGTTAACATGTTCTACCATTTTTATTTCACCGCCACCCAATACTAATGATAGCCCATAACGATCAGGATTGGTTAGAGAGGTATAGCCCATGTCTTGAGCTAGAGTAATAACATTCTTGATGCCAGCTAAATAAATCGCTTTAACCGCTGGAACGTTAAGTGATCCAGCGAGTGCTTGGCGAATAGAAACGGGGCCATATTCTTTGCCATTGTAATTATGGGGCTCATAGGCTTTACCTCTGGCAGCAAAATTAGTGACCACGTCATATAAAATAGTATTAGGAGTATAACCCTTGTTAAATAAGGTGGCATAAACCAAAGGTTTGATAGATGATCCGGGTTGACGCAGACTGGTAGTAATATTAACTTGGCCATCAATATCTTCATTAAAATAATCACGAGATCCGACCATGGCTAAAACTTGGCCAGTTTTAGGATCAAGAGATACTAGGGCGGCGTTGGTTGCCTTATACTTTTCGGGATAACCTTCGCTCTTAGCTTTAACCACTTCCTCAGCAATTTTTTGTTTATACAAATCTAGAGTGGTGTAGATTTTTAGGCCATCCTGTTCGATAGTTTTCTCACCATATTTTTCCGCCAGAATTTCTTTGATATACATGATGAAGTGAGGAGCGGTAATATTAGTTTCTGGCCCGGCAAACTTTAAGGCAAATTTTTTAGCGTCATCTCTTTCGGCTTCACTGATATATCCTTGTTCTTGCATGATATCTAAAATATATTGTTGGCGGGCGATTAATAAATCTTTATGAGCTCCATAAGGAGAGTAGCGACTAGGAGATTGCGGTAGGGCTGCTAGGATAGCCGCCTCAGAGAGATTAGTGTCTTTGACGGACTTGCCAAAGTATTTTTGGGAGGCGGCTTCTATACCATAGGCATTTGAACCGTAGGGGATTTCGTTTAAATACATTTGCAGAATTTCGTCCTTGCTAAATTTCTTTTCAATTCTTTGAGCTAAAATTATTTCTTTAATCTTCCTGGTAACAGTTTTTTCATTGCTCAAAATAGCATTCTTCACGAATTGTTGAGTCAGGGTCGATCCGCCAGCGCTCTTGTTATATAAAACGTTAGTGATAACTGTTCGGATCATCGCCCAAATACTGATACCGCCATGCTTGTAGAAGTTCTTGTCTTCGATGGCAATGGTCGCATTCTTAGTGTTATTCGGAATTTCGTTTAGAGAGATGAGGGTTCTCTTTTGATCACCGTGAATTTCATAGAGAATATTCTCGCCGGCGCGATCATAAATAGTAGTGCTTTGGGCCACCTCTCTTTGAATTAATTGATTAGGATTAGGCAAATTACGAGACAAGAAGAAGACTAGGAGGGAAAAAGACAGAATGCCCAAAACACCTAGTAAAATTAGGCTTTTAACGATTTTATGATTATTAAAAAACCGAGCCCAAAGACTCTTGGCTTTAGAGCGAGTATTGGCCAGAGGACGTCTTTTGTTAATAACAATTCTTCTTTTAACGGGCTTGCGACTATTATAGTTCTGGCTATATTTAATTGGCATATAATTTAATTATTATTTAGTTCGATAATATTTAGCGGCAGCCTCGGGTGAGACAGAATTAATTACCAGTCCTGATCCTAATTCGACTCCAGCCCACACTCCATCGCGGGGCTGAATCTTAATATAAAAATGTTGCTGTTTGTCAGAAATAACATTGTGCAGAAAGTAATTGAAAGACAGGTTTAACTCCTTCATCTTTAGGGCTAAGTGTTTTAGAATTTTGGCTACCGACTTCTTTTCATTCTGAGTTAGATCAATAATGCTGTCGGTATGACGCTTGGTGACAATCCAAGCCTCAAAGTGAAATTGACTGGCGTAAGGAGCGAAGGCAACGACATATTTATCGGCATAAATTTTACGACTAGATTTCATTTCCATTTTAACAATATCGCAGTAAGCACAAGTGTTGTGTTTAATCTTATGTCTTTGGGCTAAAATCATTTCTTCGCGTAAATCTTCAGGGACAATTTTGGTGGCAAAGACTTGAGAGTGAGCGTGAGAGAGTGAGGCCCCAGCTTTTGATCCTTGGTTTTTGAAACAAAGGATATAGTCTATCTTTTTATTTTTAGCAATAACTCTAGTTCTCTGCGCATACATGTCTAAAAGTGACTCGATCTGTTTGAGGGGTAGATCAGCGAGTTCAACTTGATGATTTTCACTTTCAATAATTACTTCTTGGACGCCATAAGCTTTTTGGTTGTCGAGAGAAACAGCTGGGAAAGCATTCTTGATGGAGGTGATGGTATCATTTTTGGTTTTGATTTTATCTACAATATTTTTTTTGTTAACATTCTGCACGCAAAAAGGACAATCGGGATTAGGCTGATTTTGAGTATATTCTTTTAGGTCGTGCGGTCGCAAAGCTCGCCCGGGAGTAATAATCACGTATTTATTAAAGATAGGTGACTTGCGAATCTCGGATGGTTTGTTATTCATATGTCGGGCTGCTCGGAATCGAACCGGGACTACATGCACCCCATGCGCGCGTACTACCACTATACTACAGCCCGTCTTAATTTGTCTTTTTACTATAATTATATTACAATAAAAAGGCAATAAAAACAAATCTATTAATTATATGAATCAGAAGAAAATTATCTTTTCCGGCATTAAACCTAGCGGTGATTTACACCTGGGGAACTATTTGGGGGCCATTTCCCAATGGGTGGAGCTTCAAGACAAATATAAGTGTCTGTTTTGTGTGGTTAATTATCATGCGATTACCGTTCGCCAGGATCCAGCCATATTAAAGCAAAGAACTAAGGATATTGTCAAAATCTACTTAGCCAGTGGTATTAATTCCCAAAAAGCCAATATTTTCTTGCAATCTGATGTCTATGAACATACTGAATTAGCTTGGATTTTAAATTGTACGAGCACTAGAATGTCCGACCTTAATCTCATGACTCAGTATAAGGATAAGTCTAAAAACGGAGAAAATAACGTTTCTGTAGGGCTTTTTGACTATCCAGTTCTGATGGCCTCTGACATTCTCCTTTATAATACTGATATTGTCCCTGTAGGAGATGACCAGGTGCAACATGTTGAGCTTTGCCGAGATTTGGCCAAGAGATTTAACCATGATTATGCTCCCACATTCAAACTGCCGGAGGTTATGATCCGCAAACAAGGTGCTCGAATTATGAGTCTCAATAATCCCGACAACAAGATGAGCAAGAGTGATGATGGCGACTCGGGTTGTATTTATTTAAATGACGATTTGGATACTGTGCGTAAAAAGATTATGAAGTCGGTGACTGATTCTGGTAATGAAGTTAAATATGATTTATTAGAAAAACCAGCTGTCTCTAATTTGATGACTATTTATCATCTCTTAACTGGTGAGAGTTACAAGGATATAAAAAATACTTATAGTGGTAAAGGTTATGGCGATTTTAAGAAAGGCTTAGCCGATGTCGTTGTTAAATTCTTGGGTGAGTTTCAGGCTAAGCTTAACAGTATTAGTGATGCTCAGGTAGAAAAAGTTTTAGAGAGCGGGGCTACTTGCGCTAAGGTTTTAGCAGAAGAAACTCTGAAGAAGGTTAAGGAAAGAGTCGGTATTATTTAAGGATTAAAAAACGTAAGAGATCTAAAAAAGAGCCCATTTCTAGGCTCTTTTTCGTTTAGAGTAATTATTTCAGTTTTAACGCTACTATTTCCCGCCAGACCCTTTGACCTTCTCGGCCGTAGAGCCAAGTCTTTCGCTGAGTGTTACCTTCTTCTATAATCTTCCAATCGGGGTATTGGGGGTTAATGTAAATGAATTTTCTCTGGCCTTGCTCGGTAGTCGAAAATACCGGCCAGACCATAACAACGCGAGCGTGGGGTTTGATGATTTTGGTAAAAGCTTTAAGGGCTTGGCCATAGAGTGCCTCTAGTTCGGTGATAGTTTTTCTCACTTCGTGTGGGCCTCGTTGGGGTCCGAGATACGGTTCAGTCACAATAGCAGCTACAGACTTGGGTTTCATATATTTATCAATCTCAGTCGCGGAGATTACTTTAGTATCAACTTTGACGTCGCTGATATTAAATTTCTGCTTGATCCATTCTACGTTTTCGTTAGTATCTGAAATAGCCCGAGGTGAAATATCGGTGCCGGCGACTGATTTGTAGCCCATTAGCAGCGCTTCGGAAAGAATAGTGCCTGATCCACAAAAAGGGTCTAATATTAGCTCTTTTTGTCCATTCTGAGACAGATTGATCATGATTTGGGCTAATTTTGGCGGTAACATACCGGATTCATCGTCGCGAGTCGGTCGGCCGTAGTCCCGGAAAGACAATTCTTTGAAGGGTTGAACGGCTAAAGTCTGGCCAATCATCAATTTGCCATCAGTGTCTCTAATGAAGACTATTTCTAAGCCTTTATCGAGCAAATAGTTTTGTTCAACAATCACGCTGGAGAGAACTTGCTCTTTGCTCATCACCCAACGGCAAGAATGGCCATTTTCCTTGAGGACGGTTTTAATAGTCATTCCCAGCTTACGGATATCAATCGGAGCATTGGCGTAATTAGAGAAGCCAAAATGGAATTTTCCGGAAAAGCTAGGAGCACTTTCCAGTGCCAAATCTAAACAAGCCTTAGGAATTTCATTGTTTTTGGCGTCAAAGAGAATCGCACCAATTTTAATGGTGCCCCCCAGTGCCTTAATAGTCTTTTGAGCGTTGATTTTGTCATCTGATTCCAGCAAAAAGATACCGTTTTGAGCCATTTTTCCAGTGTTTTGAGGAAAAAAAGCTAAAATTTCTGCCGCGGAGAGTGAAGGATGATTACCTAGAGCAAAGAAATATTTCATATGTTTATTATTATAGGGTAAAAAATTGAAAATGGCTAATCGGGGTGGGACTTGATTTTTTTTATCAGCTCTGGTAGTCTGATTAGACAATTAGGACCTTTCCCACATCTTGGATTATTCCAAGATAATTTCAACCATTGAGTTGAGATTAAAGGTATTCAAGACAGCCTCGCTATTTTGATACCGAGGTTTTATTTTATAAAATTTTTTTATTAATAATCAAGGAAAAGTTTAAGGGCACTTTAAGGCCGCTTGAACTCTAACTTGTTAAAATTACTATGTCAAAAACCAAACCATCAGGAGCATCACACTATGAGATCCTGTTTGTTGTGTCTAACCGCTTTACTGAGGATGAAGCCAAAACTTGCGTTGCTAAAGTAGAAAAATTAATCACCGAGAGCGATGGTAAAATTACTCTTAATGAATATTGGGGCAAAAAAAAGTTAGCTTATCCGATTAAGCATGAAGCTTATGGTTATTATCAATTGTTTGAATTTGACCTAGAAGGGAAAGAGTTGGCTAAATTAGATGAAAAGTTGAGATTAGATCATGAGATCTTACGCTTTATTATTGTTACTAAAAAGTTAAAGAGTGATGAACAGATTAAGAAAGAAGCCAAGATTAAAGCTAAGATTGATAAGAAACAAGCCGACAAAGAAAAAGAAAAGAAGAGCCAAGAAGTAAAGAAGGAAGAAAAGAAAGAAGTCAAAACTACTAAGTCCGGCAAAGCCAAAACTGATATTGAGAGTTTGGATGAAAAATTAGAAGGCATCTTAAATGCCGATGACTTGTTATAATTAACAACAAGGAATTTTTCCTTATTATAAAAATATGAGCTTAAATAAAGTAATGTTAATTGGTAATTTAACTAAGGATCCTGAGGTGCGCACTACTCCTTCCGGTCAAAACGTCGCTTCTTTTTCGGTGGCGACCAATATGAACTGGACTGATCAATCTGGCCAAAAACAATCTAAGGCGGAGTTTCATAATATCGTCGCTTGGAGAAAATTAGCCGATATTTGTGGTCAATATTTGCACAAAGGTTCTAAAATTTATCTCGAAGGTCGCTTACAAACTCGCGATTGGGTAGGCCAGGATGGTGCTAAAAAGTATCGCACTGAAGTAGTGGCTGATACTATGCAAATCTTAAGTCGACCAGGTGAAGTGGGTGCGACTCCCACCCAGGCTGAAAATTTTGAAGCAGCGGTTGGCGCTGAGGGTGATGCTAATTCAGACGAAGAGATTAAGATCGAAAACATTCCTTTTTAATTTATAATCTAAAGATATAATATATATCTGGAACTTTAATTAAATCTATGAACAACAACAATCAAAATAATAATGTTATTAAGAAGGCTAAGGAGTGCTATTTTTGTGTTAATAATATTGAACCGGATTACAAAGACACTAGGTCCTTACGCCGTTTCATTAATTTCTACCAGAAGATTATTGCTGCTGGTCGAACTGGAACTTGTGCTTGGCATCAGAGAAAACTAACTTTAGCTATTAAGCGTTCTCGTAAAATGGCTTTACTGGCCTTTACCCATAAATAAATTTAATCTTTACTTCTATGTTGAACATGAGCGAAATAAAATTGGGTAAGGTCCTAACTATCAACAATGAACCGTTTGTGGTTATTAAAACTGATCATCATAAGATGGGCCGCGGTGGCGCTGTCTTGAAGGTAAAAATGAAGAACCTAGTTAATGGTAGTGTGCTGGTGCGAACTTTTCAGGGTAATGATAAAGCGGAAGAGGCTCAAACTCAAACTAAAAAAGCCAACTATCTTTATAGTGATACCAGTGGGGCTAATTTTATGGACAATGTCAGCTATGAACAGTTTACTTTTCCCGTTGATGAAATTGGGGAGAAAATTCAATATTTAAAAGAAGGCATTGATGTCGACGTACTGTATTTTAATGATCGACCAGTCTCCATTAATTTACCGATTAAGATGACCTTCAAGATAGTTAGTGCTCCCCCGGCTATTAAAGGTAATTCCGTCGGCAGTGTCTCTAAAGTAGCTGAGCTGGAAACTGGCGCTAAAATCAATGTCCCGGTTTTTATTGAAGAAGGCGAAAGTATTATTATCAATACTGATACCGGTGAATACGTCGAAAGAGCTTAAAATAATAGATTTAATTGGGTTTTAGAGTAGAAAAGGCGAGGGCTCCCTCGTCTTTTCGTTAACCGAGTAAAGGTGTTATAATTAACTTATATGTTTAATATTCTCGTCTTAATCTACGCCATCTTTTATCTGCTTTTAACCCAAATGAGACCCACTTGGGCACTTCTTTTGATTATAGTGGCTCTGCCCTCCTATTTAATTAGATTTAGTGTTTTTGGTATTCCGGGGACTATTCTAGAGCTCATGATTCTGCTGTCTTTTGCTAGTTGGATTTGGACGTTATTGAAAAATTATAATTTTAGCCTAAAAAAATATTGGTCCGAAAAAAAGAATCGTATTTCCTATCCCTTCAAATGGGAGATTATGTTGCTGCTTCTGATTTCTTATGGCGCGGTATTTGTGGCCGCTTTGAGCTCGGAGTCTTTGGGGATCTTCAAGGCCTATTTTTTGGAGCCGATTATCTTTTTTATTTTGGTGATTAATATTCTAGGGAAAGAAAAAAGATTTAGTGAAAAGATTCTCTGGTCGCTACTGATCTCAGCCTTGGGCGTTTCACTCTTAGCCGTTTATCAGAAACTAACCGGACAATTAATCCCGAATGAGTTTTGGGCAGCAGAGGCGACTCGTCGATCAGTTTCTTTTTTTGGTTATCCTAACGCTGTCGGTTTATACTTAGCACCAATAGTTGTTATCCTCAGTTCATTCCTCCACCAGAAATTATTTGTTAAATCTGAGAATCAAAAGAAAAATATTTATGAGATGATAATTATTGCTCTCTCAATTCTCTTGTCACTTTTCGCTATCGTCTTTGCGCAGTCTGAAGGCGCTCTAATTGGAATTCTAGCGGCCGCTATTTTTTATGGACTGCTTGTTAACCAAAAAATGAGACAAGTGACGCTAGTAACACTTGTGGTAACTCTCATGATTATTGTCTCTACTCCAAAACTTTTGGACTACGCTAAGCACAAAGTGACGCTTACCGATTTGTCAGGACAGATTAGACAACAACAATGGATTGAAACTAAGAAGATGTTGCTCCATAATCACACTTGGATTCTGGGTACGGGCTTGTCGCGATACCAAGCGCGCATTTTACCACTCCATCAGGAGGGAATTTTTGTCAAAAATGACGATCCGAATTGGCTCGAGAAGGTCCGCACTAGTGCCGTCTATCGCGCTCAGGTCTGGCAACCAACTGAGGTTTATATGTATCCCCACAATATCTTCCTAAATTTCTGGACTGAGTTAGGATTGTTGGGAATGTTACTTTTTGGCTGGATAATCGGTAAATATCTCTACTGTGCAATAAAGTTGTCCGGGGTACTTAGACGCGAGAAAAGGGCTGAGAGCTTCCTGATTTTGGGACTAGGCGCCGCAATGGTAGCTATTTTAGTCCACGGTTTAGTGGATGTACCCTACTTCAAAAATGATTTGTCAGTTTTCTTCTGGTTGCTATTTGCGTGGCTGGGGATCTACCTGGTTAGTTACAAAAATAAAAAATAAACTATTAACTTTATGCATTATATTTTAGCGGCCATTATCCGTTATGATGAAAATGAAACGGAGAAGGTCATGGATTTTTTGGTGGAAGCTAAACCCAATTTTATTTTGGCGGTGTCTAAACAACTGGAGCCGTCACTAATTCGCTTTGGCGTTGATAATCAGGACAAGGCTTTACCTAAAATGGATGAATGGGAAATTGATGATATTATCACTCCCGAAGATTTTTTGGATAACTTACCCGAAATGGAAAGTATTCCCCAGGCAGTTCTGACTCCCGGGTTAGAGTGGGTTGATAGTGAGAAGTCTCACTCCGGACTGTCAGCTGATTTGTGGGAAGATAAAATAAAAAAAGTAGTCTTAAGCGCTGGCGACTCTTGTCTGATTGTTCTGATAAGATGCCACATATAATTATGGATATTGTTTTACAAAAATATATTGCTGACAGTGGGTATTGTTCTCGGCGTCAAGCCCAGGAACTTATTCGTGTCGGAGAGGTGAAGGTCAATGGAAAATTAGCTGAGCTTGGTCAACGAGTAACTGACGCCGATGTGGTGTTGGTGGGGAAAAATAAAATTGGGGGCAAGATCAAAAATGTCTATATCAAATTAAACAAGCCAAGAGATTATGTTTGCACGACACGTGACTTCAAAGAAGAAAAAAATGTTTTTGATCTTTTGGAAGGCGTCGAAGCCACCAGACTTTTTATCGTGGGACGACTAGATAAAAACAGTCATGGTCTTTTACTTCTGACTAATGACGGTGAATTGTCTCAACAAATTTCTCACCCCAAGTATGAATCCGAGAAGGTGTATAAGGTGCTAGTGAAGACTCCTGATGGGGACAATCTATCCGAATCCCAAGCTAACTCTATTATCACTAAATTCAGGAACGGAGTGGATATTGGAGAGGGAGATGGTCAGGTTTGGTCCAAAAATGTTGAATATCTGGATAATAACCGGTTTTTGATGACTTTGATTCAAGGTAAAAAGAGACAAATCAGACGAATGTTTGAATCCATAGGACTCAAAGTCTCCGATTTGATTCGCCTGGAAATATCTGGTATTATATTAGGGGGCCTAGAAGAGGGTAAATGGGCCTATTTAAGCGATGCTGAACTCAAGAAGTTAAAGAGTGAGTTTAATTAATCGATTCACGGAGAGGTGTCTGAGTGGTTGAAAGTACCGCTCTCGAAAAGCGGCAGGCCGCAAGGCCTCGGGAGTTCGAATCTCCCCCTCTCCGCCAATTTTCAAAATTCGGATTTTGGGCGATTGTTGCCTCGCCCTCGCTTCGCTCGGGCTC
>PFAQ01000006.1 GCA_002778645.1 Candidatus Falkowbacteria bacterium CG10_big_fil_rev_8_21_14_0_10_39_9 | reverse complement strand
AGTTTATCCAGGTGGCCAACCAAATGTTTCCGATTAAGCTCTATGAAGAGTTTGAGCATAAATTAGGTCCGGATGAAACTTATTACAAGGATCCGATGGCCAGCTTGATGGATTTATGTAGTAGCTTACAGCGCGGGGAACAGCTTTGGTTCCAGATTTTGATTGTCCCAACCGATTTCGAATGGGTCAAGGAGGCTGATGCTGAAGTCGAAAAGATTGTGGGCAAGAAGCCCGTAGCCAGTTTTCCTAATAAGGTGGTAGATTTTATTGTTGCTGTTATCACTCAAATCAGTGAGGCTATTTATAGTCTGTGGGGCGATATTGAGGATAAGGAAAAAGATTTCAAGCCCTTGTCAATGGTGGAGTTAAAACCAAAACAGAAGAAACAAGTTGAGGCTTTACATGAAAAAATTTCTAAATTAGGCTTCTTGGCTAAATTACGAACTGTCTATATCGCCAAAAAAGAAGTTTATATGCCCAAGAAAGTGGCCAGTGGTTTTGTGGGTTATATCAAGCAATTTGCGGCCTTGGATTTAAATAGTTTTAAGCCGGACATGAAATATACAGCTACTAGTACGGCTTATTTTGCTCGGGTGAAGCGACTCAATCAGAAAAAGACTAAGATTGTTAATAACTATATCAATCGAGATGTTAGCGCTGGCCGCATTCCGGGAATTTATAATATTGCTGAGTTGGCTAGTATTTGGCATTTTCCACTGGAAGCTACTACTAAGGCGCCGTTTATTCAGAAGGCTCCAATGAAGAAGGCTAAACCGCCTTTGTCTTTGCCGACAGATGACAGTATAACGACTTTTCAAGAGCTTTTGGAGCCAATTTATTCACTCGATGAAAAAAAACTGGTTAATAATAATCCGGTTCCCAAGGAGGAGGTAACTGACTCGAAACCAGCTGGACCACCCACCAATTTGCCTTTTGGTTAATTAATTTTTTGGATATATTATGTTGTGGAATTTTTTTGTAGTAGTTTTGGGCTTGGCGATATTTGAAATTATTAGTAGTGTGGATAACGCTATTGTTAATGCCCATGTCCTTAAAACCCTGCCCGAGAAATATCGGAAGATATTTTTATTTTGGGGTTTGTTGTTCGCTGTTTTTGTCGTTCGTGGTATTTTGCCATTTCTGATAGTTTGGATGGCTAATCCAGCTCTCACTATTGGCGGGGTAATGACAGCAGTTTTCTCCAATGATCCCCAGATCAAAGAATATTTAGTAGCCTCTAAACCATTATTACTGTTGGGTGGTGGGTCTTATTTATTTTTTGTTTTTTTATCTTGGTTGTTTCTGGAAGAGAAGAAGTATGCTTTTTTAGTGGAAGGATTTATTCATCGTCAAGGAGTTTGGTTTTATGCCGCGTCCTCCATCTTTACCGTAGCTGTGGTTTACATTTCTTTAAAGATTAATCCGACTCTCGCTTTAGCGGCTACTATTGGTATTGCCGCCTTTTTTATTACTGATGGTTTTAAGAAAAATGCTGAGGAACAGGAAAAGAAGATGCTGACCTCGCATAGTATGAGTGCCTGGAGTAAAATTTTATATTTAGAAATATTAGATGCTAGTTTTTCCATTGACGGTGTCATTGGAGCCTTCGCTTTTACCTTGAGTGTTCCTCTGATTCTTTTAGGTAATGGTTTGGGGGCTTTTATCACCCGAGAATTTACCATTAAGGGAATTAATTTGATTTCCAAATTCGCCTATCTAAAGAATGGCGCTATGTACTCCATTGGTATGCTGGGCACTTTAATGGTGGCTGAGAGTTTTGGCAAGGAATATCCTTTTTGGTTAGCTCCTTTGAATATGTTGATATTAATTGCGATTTTTTTAGGGTTGTCGATTAGGGAATTGCGCCAAACTAAGACTATTTAGACCAAAATTATTATGGTTAAACAGAAAAAGAGAATTGGAATTGATGCTCGCTTTTATGGTCCCCTGGGAAAGGGCTTGGGCCGTTATACCCAAGAAATTGTGGATAATATTATCAATATCGACGTAGATAATGACTATGTAATTTTTTTGAGTCCGGATAATTTTGATGAATTCTTAATAGCTCCAAATAATCTTAGTCGCGTCAAGAAGCTTAAGGTTAATATCCGTTGGTATACTTTGAAGGAGCAATTACTATTTCCATTCTATCTCAAAAAAGAGCGCTTAGATTTGATTCATTTTCCCCATTTCAACGTGCCCATTTTTATTTTTAATAAATTTATTGTCACCGTTCATGATTTAATCTTAACTAAATTTCCGACTGTCCGAGCTACTACTTTGAGTCCGGTGATTTATAAGCTAAAAAACTTAGCCTATCGTTTGGTGATTTGGTTGGCCCTGAAACGGTCGCAGAAAATTATCACCGTTTCGGAATTTACCAAAAATGATATTATCGATCAATTTCATGTTAGTCCCAGTAAAATTGTGGTGACCTATGAGGGCGTCGCTAACTTAGCTAAGGGGCATGATACGTTGTTTGTTCAAAAACTAGATGAAGAAGGCACTCTAGAGCGTTATAAAATCAAAGATAATTTTCTGCTCTATATTGGCAATGCCTATCCCCACAAGAATTTAGAGGGACTGGTGCGAGTCTTCTTTCAGGTTCTGAAGAAATGTCCGCATTTACGTCTGGTGCTGGTAGGGAAGAGTGATTATTTTTATGAACGAGTAAAAACTTATGCGCGGTCTTTAAATTTATATCAGGAGAACCAAGCTGAAAGCCCCATTATCTTTCCGGGTTATGTCCCGGATACTGAACTGGAAGTGCTTTTCAAGCGCGCTTTGTTTTACGTTTTTCCTTCACTTTATGAGGGCTTTGGTTTGCCACCACTTGAGGCTATGGCCAAAGGGTGTCCGGTTCTAAGTTCTAACAAATCCAGCATGCCAGAGATTCTGGGTGAGGCCGCGTCTTATTTTAATCCCGAGTCTGATACTCAGATGGAGGCGGCAATTGAAGCTATGCTCTCTAGCGCGGATTTGCGAGAGGGTCTAGTTCATAAGGGTTATGAACAGGCCAAAAAATATAATTGGTGGGAATGTGCTTATGCGACTTATAAAATATATCAATTAGTTTTGTATGGGGATTAAGAAGCATCAACTTAAAATTAATGTCATTGATGATGGACGACTAGTGCCTGAGCAGTCGTCTTTTGTGGTTAATCTCAAGACCGATGCGGCTCCAGTAGTTGAAGTTGAAAATAGCATTCCAGAATCAGCTCCAGTGGCGGATAAAACTGCCGGCTTTTTAGCAAAACCCAAGATCAAGCGGGAGTTATTTAATTTTCATCACGAGAAGATGAAGCAAATGTTATTCTATCCGCTTTATCGCCTAATTTATTATTCTCTAGTTTTTGTTAAGCGCCAGTTCCGCGGAATCAATTTACCTCGACCTCAGTTTAATTATCTAAAAAATAAATTAAATAAAATAAAATCACTGCGGATTACTTTCCCTAGGTTTAAATTTAAACCTAGGGCCAAATCTCCAGAGTCTAGTGCCACTTTAGATATGATTCGTTGGGCTCTTCCGCAAGTAGTAATTGAACCCAGCGAGCCGGCAGTCAAGGTTAAAAAGTGGCGCGCCATATCTTCTTTTGTTTTAATTCTACTGTTAATTATTATTCCTTTTAAAGTTTTGACCTACTATCAAATCTTGAACCTAACATCTTGGCAGGAAAGTCTCATTGGTCGTTCTCAATCGGGAGTAGAGAGAATGATCATGGCCTCAGAATCGGCTGGAAGCTTTAACCTGGCTGGCGCTAGTCAAAACTTTAGTCAGGCTGGAATTGATTTTGTTAAAGCTCAGGAGCAGCTCAAAGAAATTGATGAGTTAGTTTTTGCCCTGGCTTCTTTATCGGGCGATGAAAAAATGAAATTAGCGGCGCAGAGCAAGAAGCTTTTGGCTGCCGGAGAAACTAGTGCTCGTCTGGGAAGTAATTTGACTTTGGCGGTGGATAGTTTGGTGGGAAGCGGTCAGATGAATGAGCCGATTGGTCCGCGCCTGCAAAACTTTATCCTCTACGGTCGCAGTGCTATTTCTGATACCAAGGAATTGAATCAAATTTTGGAGACTATTAGGATTGAAGCTCTGCCCGTAGACTATCAAGCGAAATTTACCGACCTCAAATCGAAATCGCTAGTTTTGGAAAAAGGCCTCAGTACTTTTGTGTTTTTGGCGGTGGGGCTGGACGATTTTTTGGGAGCTAACAAGGACAAACGATATCTATTAGTATTTCAAAATAATAATGAACTGCGGGCTTCCGGTGGTTTCGTCGGTAGTTATGCTTTAATTGACTTGAAAGAAGGGAAGATAAAAAATATTGAAGTGCCGGGTGGCGGCTCCTACGATACTTCAGGCGGGCTGAGAGTTTTGATGGCGGCGCCTCAGCCTCTCTGGTTGGTTAATCCGCTCTGGCATTTTTGGGACGCTAATTGGTGGTCTGATTGGGAATTATCCGCCAAGAATCTAATGTGGTTTTTGGAGAAGAGTGATGGTCCCAGTGTTGATGGCGTCATTACCTTTACCCCAACTGTGATTGAACGATTACTCACCGTCACTGGTCCGATTGATCTGAAGGAAAAATATGGTGTGGTTATTACGACGGATAATTTTTGGGAAGTAACCCAAGGCATTATTGAAAAAACTGGTAATCCCAAAACCTATGCTTCTTCGAGTGACTTAGGACAGAAGTTAAGCCCAGTGGTCAAAGACAATGAGACTTTGCTGGCCACCAAAGATCAGAATAAGCCCAAAGCAATTATTGGCGACTTGATGGATGAGATTCTGCGGATTCTACCAACAAAACTCGATAAACAAAATTTATTGGGACTACTAAAAATTGCCGATAGTAGTTTGAGCGAGAAACAGATGATGTTTTATTTTACTGATCCTAAGCTGGAGCAAAAGATGATTAGTAATTCTTGGGCCGGAAAAATAAAGTCTGCCCCCAATGATTATCTGTCAGTGGTCAATACTAATATTGCTGGTGGTAAAAGTGATCGGATGGTGGGGGAAAGCATTAATCATCAAATCGAAATCCGCGCTGATGGTTCTATCGTTGATAATTTGATTATCATTCGAGCTCATCAGGGTCTGCGCAATGAACCGTTTACTGGAGTGCGTAATGTTGATTGGATGCGGATTTATGTGCCGCTCGGCAGTGAGCTCTTGGAGTCGAGTGGGTGGAGTGCTCCGGATGCCAAATATTTTGAAAGTCCGGATCCGAGCTGGGTGCAAAATGAGACTTTGAGTAAAACTGAGGGCCAAGCTACGGTGGAGCCGATTAGTGGTACTAAAATTTATACGGAGAGCGGTAAAACTGTTTTTGCTAATTGGAGCATGGTGGATCCAGGAAAGAGCACTATTGTTACCTTGAGGTATCGTTTGCCCTTTAAATTGAAGCTCCAGGAGCCTAAAACCGATTTGATTGCTAGGATTAACCGGCTGTTTAAGCAAGAACCAACCGTCTATGATTATTCGCTTTTAGTCCAGAAACAGCCCGGGGCTAAGGCTAGTGCCTATTTGAGTTCTTTGTCCTATAGTAATTTTGGGCAAATTTTCTGGAAATATCCTGATAATTTAGGTATAATAGCTAATGGTTGGAAGTTACAGGAATCTTTGACGAGTGACAAATATTACAAGATTTTAATTAAACCATAATTAAATTATTAATAAATAAATTTATTTATATGCCAGAAAAAAATACGATTACAGTTGATGTCGGCGATGAGTCCGCTAAAAACTCTCAGGGGCGCAAATCATCGCTGTCGGAGTTTATTGAAAGACCGCTGGCGACCGACAATGAGGTCGAAAAATTCGAGGCTAAGATTAATGCTAGTCTGAAACAAGGTGAGGCGGCTCCGGACAGTGATGAGCTCTTAGAAATTTATGAAGATTCTCAGGGTAATATTATTGATGTCAAAAAGATTACTATCAAACGAGGACCAGGATTCTTT
>PFAQ01000007.1 GCA_002778645.1 Candidatus Falkowbacteria bacterium CG10_big_fil_rev_8_21_14_0_10_39_9 | reverse complement strand
GACTATTGGCTGGCAAACAATAAATCTTCTCGCCACAGCCATTCATACCACACTCATTATTAGTTCTAAACTCGAGTGTTTTATAGCCGTTGGAAATTTCAAACTTACCATCAAGATAATTGCCAGAACAGAAATTATTTTCACAATTATAAGAAGCACAGTCACTATTCTGAACACAAGTTCCGCCATTACTTTTAGCTAAATTATCAGCATTAACCACCTGAATAGTTTGAGAAACATCGCCGGCATTACCCGAGACAGTTACCGGATTGACCGCTTCATTGAAATTAATTTGGAGGGTAGAATTCATCGGTTTATCTTTTAGATCTTTAACTACTACCACCTCATCGGCATCAACACCGCCGTGCATTTGATTAACGGTAAAGAAATTATGATTATCAGTGTCTAAATTAATGCTGTTACCGGCAAAACCACTTATCTTAGCCTGAATATCAATCGTCACATCACCGCTGTCCACACTAGCTGAAACGTCGGAGCGACTACTTAAAGCTGCAGCAATATTAATTGCTTCTTGCGCTGGGTTGGAATCTATTTTAATATTATAGCCGCTGCTAGAGGCGCTGATGAAATTATAGGTATCAGCGCCCACGATAATTGTATCTCCCTTTTGCGCCGCTGAAACGGTTACCTTCCACATATTGCCAATCGGATGAGCTCCGTCGCCACCGACAGTTAAAGTAAAATAACCGGGAAAATTAACACTATTATTACTATTGAAATCAGCTACCCCCAAAGAATTTGATTCCTTATAAAGCTGAGCTCTATTTCCCTTGATTGAAGTAACAGAAAAGATGGTCTGAGCAGTTTCATTATAATTATTTTCTAAAACAACCGTCGCTGATTGACCTGGGGTAGAAGTAACAACGCTCAAGACTGCTGCTGGAATATAGGCCCGAGGCTTATCGTTAACCTTGAAGCTACCAAAAGCACTGGCAGCAGAGTTAATAGTAACAATATCTGGATTGTCATCCGGCTCAGGAAAAACACCCTTCACGGTTATTTGCGGTGGCGTCAAGTCTAATTTGTTACTAACCTCAAATTGCCAGCGATAATAATCGGCAGCGCAAGTATCAAACAAACCACAAGAGGCTGCTCCGCTAGGGCAACCGGTAGTAGCCTTAATATCATTGGAGAGATAAACTGAGTACCACACATTGTTGGACGGTGAACCTAACGGTAATATTGGTTTCACTACTAGGGTCCGACTATCTCCTGCTGGATGACTAACAATGGCTGCTGTAGTGCTAGCTGAAGCGGGAGCGCCACTACCTTCAAAAATCTTAAAATTATTTTGATTAAGGCGACTACAAGCGCTGGTATTATCACAAGCACAAGCGCCATCTGAAGCATTCACACAAACCGTACTTAAATCGACGTCTTCTTTCAAGGTAATAATCACGGCTATGGTTCTTGGAACTTCCTTTTGTTCTGGCTCCGGATAAACATTCTGGACAGTACAAGAACCCAGGGCTCCCGCCCCTAAACCAACTCCACCTTGGTTGACTGATTCAGTCCCTAAACCACCACTGCCAGTGTCACCGATTAATCTACTTAAAATAAAAGTGACTATCCCCCAGGAGGACAAGATGATCACCAAACCAATAACGGCATTTTTCAAAATCTTCTTGGCTGCTTCTATCTGTTCTTCATTGCCCTTTGAGGTCATCCATTTAAAACCAGCAAAAACAACTAAACTCACCGCGATGGTTCCCAAAAACATCATGAAGATATTAATAATCCGAGCCGCGATCTTAATCGGGCTATCACTAGTCAATTGAATGGTGTTGGTAATTTCTTTGGTGCCCACATCTAAAGCGGAAACACCATGGATTGAGACGAGCCCCAGAACCAAACAAGAAACACCAACTAAAAGATATTTGATTTTTTTAGTCATTTTATTTTCTCTTAATTTATTGAAATAACACCAAAATTATATCATAAAATCAGAAAATAAAAAAGCGCCCCAACGGGGCGCTAAGCAATTATAATTAGGGCTGATAGGAATTTCGACCGGAGTCATAAATCTCCTTAAATTTGTCGGAAATTTGCCGAACTTCATCCAAATTAGACAAAAAGCTCCAGAGATTTCCCTGACCACTGTCAAAGTAAAATTGGAACTCAGTATATTTTTCCGAGATAGTCATCAAAATATCGCCCACATAGGGAATGCGACTCGGGTCATGGCGATCCGAATTTTGATCATTAAACCAATAGAAACAAAAACCGATCAAAACCAATAATATTAAGATATTAACGATAAAACGCATATTTTAGACTAATAAATCCATTTCCTCAGATTGACTCTCATAAACTTCTTTACTAACCAGGCCTTGAGTATAAAGATCTTTGATGTCCCGGCTCAAGCTAATCATGCCATCGCCATAGCTAGTTTCAATCACATTTTTAATCTGAACAATTTTCTGCTCCCGAATTAAATTAGCAATTGCTGAATTTCTGATCATAATTTCTCGAGCCACTACCCGGCCGCCACCAACCTTGGGCAATAAACGTTGCGAGATAACCGCCGCCAAAATCATCGACAGCTGCGAACGAACTTGATTCTGTTGAAAAGGGGGGAAAATATCAATAATTCTATCTACGGTCTGAGAAGCATTAAAAGTATGTAAAGTAGCCAGCACTAAATGACCGGTTTCGGCCAAGGTAATAGCCGAGGAAATAGTCTCCAAATCACGCATTTCACCCACCATAATGACATTTGGATCCTGACGCAATACGTGCCGCAGGCCACTGGCGAAAGAAGGAAAGTCAAAACCTAATTGTCTTTGAGTAATGATACTCTTATTAGATTTAAACATGAATTCGATCGGATCTTCGAAGGTAACTATATTATAATTATATTTATCATTTAAATAATTAATCATGGCCGCCAGCGAAGTTGATTTACCGCAACCAGTGGGACCAGTCAAAAGAATTAGGCCCTGTTTCATGTCGAGCAAATTATAAATAATCGAGGGCATATTAACATCTTCTAGAGTTGGACTTTGATTGCTAATTACTCGAGCCACCATTTTTAAATTTTCGCGCTCATAGGAAACATTAACCCGAAAGCGATAGCCATCAACTGAATAGCAAAAATCTAAATCTCGTTCTTTCTCTAGTCGCTCTCTCTGTTCGGGACGAATAACATCACCAACAGCTGCTTCTAAATCAGCTTTGGTCAGCGGAAAAAATGAACCATCATCACTCTTGTGCCGGTTACCCTTTAATATTTCCCCTTCTTCTGATAAAACATAAAGATTATTGTTATATTCTGGGGCTGTTTGGCCACTCTCTACCGATAGTTTATTTTTTTTTAAAGCCTCATCAATCGGCACTAATTGTCCGTCAATTCGTAAAATCGGCTTCAAATCTTTGACTAAATGTAAGTCAGAGGCTTTCTGCTCGGCGGCAATTACTAAAAGTTTTTTGATATCCATAAATTTTTACCAGCTCTTTTTCTTCAAGCCCGCTTCAGCGGCCTTGACCTGAGCTTCTTGTTTAGATAAGCCATCACCCTCAGCAATCAGAATATCTTCTAGATAGAGACCGACAGTAAATAATTTTTCATGATCAGGCCCTTCTTCTTTAATAGTTTTATAAACCGGAGTCACCCCTTCTTTTTCTTGCGCTAATTCTTGAAAACGAGACTTAGGATCTAGATAGGTTTGATTCTTTAATATCTCATCCAACTGAGAGACAATATTTTTAATAATAAAACCTTTGGCCACTTCCATCCCCTGATCTAAATAAATCGCTCCGATAATAGCTTCAATCGAATTAGCCAAAATATACTGTCGGGCCTTGGTATTTTTGTCCTTAGCTTCGCCCTTGGAGAGTAAGAGATAATTCTCTACCCCTAATTGACTGGCCACATGATAAAGCATTTTGGCATTGACTAAACTAGCACGCCAATTGGTTAAATCACCTTCTGGGGTGTCGGGAAAGTTAACAAAAAGATGTTCGGTCACCACAATTTCCAATACGGCGTCCCCTAAAAATTCCAGGCGTTCGTTGTGACCAGATTTAAATTCGGGATGTTCGTTGAGATAGGAGCGATGGGTTAAGGCTTGCTGAAATAAATTTTTGTTCTTAAAATTGATTTCAATTATAGCCTCGAGCTTAACTAAATTAGACATACTGACCAATTATTAAAGTGTTAAATTGTTAAACTGTAGCTCTAAACAATTTAGCAATTTAGCAGTTTAATAAATTAATTATTAAAACCTGCTTATTTGAAGTTTATTCGCTGTCTGTTTGAGGCGACACTTCTTCTGTCTCGCCCTCAACCTTAGCCCGAGATTCTTTGGCTTCCTGTAATTTCTGGGTGATAGCTTCCCGGCGAGTCCGTTCAGCCTCTGGCATATCCTTATAGATAGCCCCTAAAACACCATTAATAAATTTACCGGAAGACTCTCCACCGAAAGCTTTAGCAACTTCAATCGCTTCATTAATAGCTACTCGGGGGGGGATGTTTTCTGAGTATAATAATTCATAAATACCAATCCGGAGCACATTGCGATCAACTAAAGTAATTTGTTCCAGTGGCCATTCTGTGGCGTAGCGTCGGATATAATTATCAATCTCTTCACTGTGTTCCAGGATGTGTCTGATGGTCTCTCGGACAAAACCGCCGTCGTTAAACTGCGGGGCAAAGTTAGCGAAATTTTCGTCTACTAAAGCATCCACGTCAGCATTTTTCTTGCCATTAAAATCCCAAGCAAACAAAGTTTGCATAGCTATCGTTCGCGCTAAATGACGATTGGACATATTATTTTTTCTTAGCCTTGGTAGTTTTAGTAGCTACCTTTAACACCGCTTTGCCCTTATAAGTTCCACAGAATTTACAAGCAGAATGAGGTTGAACGGCCAGGCCACACTTAGGACATTTGTTCAGAGTCTTAGCGGTTAGAGCTAAATGAGCTCGATTTTTGCCAACCGCACTTTTAGTTCGTCTCTTTTTTGGATTTGCCATAAAATTAAAGTTAAAAATTTTTATTTAGATTTGTTTTGACTACAATTTAAGCATATCATACCACTTAAAATAGTCAAGAAAATAGCCAATTTTAGGCTACTTTTGGACCAACGATCGACTCAAAGACTTCTCTTTCAATGGTCTCTTTCTCGAGCAATTCAGCCACAATCTTTTCGATATATTCTCGTTTTTCATTGATAATCTTAACCGCTACTTGGCCGGCGGTGGTGATAAAAGAGTTAATCTCTTCATCAATCTTTTCCGCTACTCGCTCACTGTAATCTCGTTGTTCATGAATTTCCCGACCTAAAAATATCATCTCTTCTTTTTGACCAAAAGTGCGTGGACCCAGCACCTCACTCATACCAAAGTCAGTAATCAGACTTCGAGCTAAAGCGGTAGCGCGACGCAGATCAGAGGTAGCGCCAGTGGTTACTTCACCAAAGATTTGCTTCTCAGCAAAATGACCCGCTAATAAAACGGCCAACTCTTCAATATATTCAGTCTTGGAGTGCATGTGACGGTCAAAGCTCGGGAGCTTCAAAGTATAGCCTCCAGCTGAACCGCGAGCGATAATCGACACTTTATGAACAGCGTCAGTGTTAGGTAAAAAGTGAGCCACAATTGCATGCCCCGCCTCATGATAGGCGGTAATTTTCTTTTCTTTGTCGGTAATTACCCGGCTCTTACGTTCTGGCCCCATCATCACCTTTTCGACCGACTCAAACATTTCTTCCATACCAATAGTCTTTTTATCTTTCCGGGCTGCTAAAATAGCGGCTTCGTTTAAGACATTCTCTAAATCAGCGCCAGAGAAACCTGGAGTTCGTTCGGCAATCTTGTGCAGATCAGTGCCTTCAGTTAAGGGTTTCTTGCGGGCATGAACCTGTAAAATTTCATCCCGCTCTTTGATATCCGGAATATCAATTACCACTTGTCTGTCAAAACGTCCCGGCCGAAGCAAAGCTGGATCTAAAACATCCGGACGATTAGTGGCTGCAATCACAATAATATTATCAGTGGGTTCAAAGCCATCCATCTCGACTAAAATTTGGTTTAGGGTCTGTTCTCTTTCATCATGAGAACCTCCCATACCAGAGCCACGCTTGCGGCCCACAGCGTCAATTTCATCAATAAAGACAATGCAAGGCGAACTTTTCTTGGCCTTTTGAAACAACGATCTGACCCGTGAGGCTCCCACGCCCACAAACATTTCCACAAATTCAGAACCAGAAATATGAAAGAATGGGACATTAGCTTCGCCAGCTACACCACGAGCCATCAGAGTCTTACCAGTTCCTGGACTACCTAAAAGCAAAACACCTTTAGGAATCCGCGCTCCAAGATCATGAAATTTTTTGGGAAAGCGTAAGAATTCGACTACTTCTTTTAATTCTTCTTTAGCTTCCTTAGCACCAGCAATATCACCGAAGGTAACTTTATTCTTTTGATCAATTTGAAATTCCTTGGCTCCACTTTGACCAAAAGTCATAGCGCGAGAGTTGGCGCTAGCAACGCCACGCATCGTAAAATACAAGAAAGCACCAATTAAAAGAATCGGCAGTAGAATCGGCAAAATAGTTGTGAGCCAAAAACTCATACCATCCGCCTCCTTAATCTTGATATCTACTCCGACCAGTTTCTGACTATCAACATTAAAGTTCTTTAGCAAAGACGAAAGGGATTCACCAGTTTCTTTTTGAGCAACTTTCTTGGCGCCATCCTTCATCACGAGCTGCAACTCGTCGCCATTAACCACAATAGAACTTATTTGATTGCTGTTAAGTTCACTAACTAGAAACTCCAACCCCACCTTATCACTCTTGGGAGTTTTGGAACTAAAAACGCTAAACAAACTGGCAATGATTAGAAAAGCCAGAAAATAAATCAAGAAATTTTTTAATAAATTTTTCATAAATAATAGTAATTAAGCTCAATTTAATATACGCTCAGTATATAACAGCCCGGCTATTTTAGCAAATAAAAGGGGCAAAATTGCCCCTTTTATCATCTATTTACAGTTTTAATTACTTTTTAACTTTCTTAGCTGGTTTAGCCTCGTCCTCTTTTTCAGCCTCCTCTTCGGACTCTTCTTTTTTAACTTTCTTAGCTGGCTTTTCTGTTTCCTCCTTCTTAACTGATTTTTCTTTCTTGCCATCTTTTAATAACTTCAGAGCTAAACGATGATCAGAAGGTGAAATGGAGAGGATCTCAAATTCACGTTCTTCGCTGAGCTTAAACAGATCATTGATTTTATCAGTCTTACTCAGCCCCAATTGAGTGATATGAGCTAAACCATGAATATCATCGTCTAATTTAACAAACAAACCAAAGGGGTTAACTTTCAAAACACTACCCTTAACGCCTTGGCCAACAGTGTATTTGTTAACCGCCTCTAACCATGGGTCTTTCATAATCTTCTTAGCACTTAAGAAAATCTTATTGCCATCGATGTTTACAATTTCGGCCTTAATCTTGTCACCTACCTTATACAAAGTGCTCGGGGAATCAATTCTCTGCCAAGCTAATTCGGAAATATGGATCAAGCCTTCAATGTTGTCATCAAAGCTGACAAATACACCGAAGTTAGTAACGGCGGTAATTTTACCTTCCACCACCATATTAACTTTATATTTCTCTAAAATTGGTTTTTGTTTCTTATTCCAAACATCCTTTTCACTAAAGATAATCTTACCTTCATCTTCGTTTAAGGTAATAACATTAACTTCAAATTCTTGACCCATAAAAGATTTCAATTTCTCTAAAATCTTGCTCTTGTCGCCACCACTAATCCGAGGATAATTTTCTGGAGCTAATTGAGACACTGGTAAAAAGCCACTAATCTGACGGTAGCTACAAAGTAAACCGCCTTTGTTAGCATCAGCTACTTTAACAAATACAGTAGTCTTAGTTTTGAAAGCGTCTCGTAAATTATCCCAAGCCTTACCCTGACCAACCTGGCGGAAAGACAATTCTAATTCACCATCTTCATTCTCAGCATCAACTACCATGGCCTCAACTTCTTTGCCTGGTTCTAAGTTGGTATATTCTTCAGACTCTAAATAAAGCTCTGGACCTCGAACAATACCGGTCATAACACCGTCGATATCGAGACGAACCTCAGCTTTGGAAGCAGCGATGACTAGACCCTTAACAATATCACCAACTTGAGGGATTTTTAATTCTTCTTTTTCCAATAGAGCGCTGAAAGCGTCATTCTTGGCATTATCTTTAATCATATCTAAAAGCGGATTTGTTTTTGTTATCTAAAATAGATTCAGATAATAAAAAAAGCGCTTTTAACCTCCCCGAGAGGAAGCCTCTTGGTCACCTAAAAACCAAAAGTTGTCTAAAAGGTGTTTATTTAATTATAAAACTATCTTATATTATCCCGAAAAATAAATCAAGACCAACAAAAAACACCCCAGAATAGGGTGTTTTTTAATACAAAATAAAATTTATTTCTTAATTGAATCGTTATAAAGCTCTTCTGGAGTCCGATCGGAATAGAGCGAACCGCCGACTTCAGCACCTTTTTGAGTAATAGAAGACCCAAAAATTCGAGCTAAAGCTGGTAAAAATTTCAGATTTTCGGCCTTCTTATATTCAGAGGCTTTGGCCATAGCAGCAATTTCTTGCTGTTGTTCTGCGGATAAAACATTAAGAGCCAAATCATTTTCAAAGCCTTGGTAGAACTTAACTGAGTTATAGCCGCCCTTGAGATGACCAAATTTTTCCAAAAGTTCATCCATTAAGACACCATAGGCTTTAGGAGCGTTTTTAATACCCCGGCTTTCAGCTCCTTTCAAAGTAGTAATAGCATCTCTCACTTTTTTACCTAACATATTAACGGAATCAACATCCTTCTCATTTTTAGGATCCTTCCGATACTTGTCTAATAAAGTTATGGTTTGTTCAAGTGCCAAAACTTCAAATGGAGTGTAAGCTTCAGGACTAGTCTTTTGAGAAAAATCGGCTTTGATTTTGTCTAAAGACTCAACTGTATATCCCAGATTTAACAAATTATCCTTAGCTAAAGCCATCTCCGGAGAAGTCTTAATTTCTTTACGAGTCAACTCTAAGGTTTCTTTTACTTGCAACTCTTCTCTGGCTAATGACTCGGCTACATTACCATTATCGGTAACTGGCTTAGAAACCACAACTTCGTCACCTTCTTTTTTTGTTTCGACATTATTTGCTTGGTTTGGATTTTCCATACTGTTTTTCATATTTTTAAAATTTTATATTAATAAAGATTAAATTCTTACTAATATGGTTTAATTGACTAACAAGTATATTATACCACATAAATCAAAATCCGTCAAGAGAATGACTTTTGGCTTGATTTTATACTTATTTAGATAATAACACTCTTTTTAAAAAAATAAAAGCCTATCAATAAATAATAGGCTTTTTAATTTAAACTTTGACACATAAGCCAAGGTTCTTGTATTTCTTTTAATTTTTTACTTTTTTCTTGTTTTTCGTTCTTTTTTTGTTTACCTATATTGCACTCCATCCTCAGAACTTTATCCTGATACAACTCTGTGGACCATTTGGTCATCTTAGCCAAAGCATATCGTTCATCGGCAATATAATCGATGAACAATGATTTGGCAATTTCGCCACTGGGCAAAATTGTTTCGCCCCGCAGAATTTGATATTCCGAAAATTTGGGCGATTTGGACAAATCTAGAAGGTTGGGTGGAGAATAAAGTTTCCCCCGACACTCGAAGGCCACTTTTTTATTTAACAAGAAAAAAGATTTTAATGTTTGAAACAACATCATTTTTGACCTCCTTTGAATCCGTTAGATTACTATAATTTTATTACATTATTTAGACTTTGACAAGGCCTATTTTCCCCAGACAACATAAAAGCGCTAATCACAGCGCTTTTATTTGTTTCAATATATTTTAGTCTTAAACCTTAATCACTACTGGTAGCACCATTGGTCGTCTCTTGGTCTGAGAGAACAAGAATTGACCGACATCATTTCGGATTTTGTTCTTGATGAAGTCTTCATCAATAGGCAAACTACCCGCCTGATCTTTGACAATCTTCCGGGCAATCATTCTAGTCTTTTCAATCAGATCCTTATTCTCTTTCATATAAACAAACCCACGCGAGATCAAGTCTGGATTACCAATAATGTCATTAGTCTTGGTATCAATGGTGGCAATAACCACAATCATACCGTCTTCAGCCATCATTTGTCGGTCTTTCAAGACGACGTTGGAGACATCACCCACACCTAAACCATCAACCATCACATAATCAGTGTTGACCTTCTCCTTGGTCAAGGCTCCAACCACTTTGTCCCCCACCTTCTTGAATTCTACCACCTGACCATTGTCAGCAATAAAAATCTTATCTCGAGCAATACCCACCTGCTCGGCTAAATCAGCGTGAGCCCGGAGCATATAATGGTTAGCTTCAATTGGCATAAAAAATTCCGGTTTCAGCAAGCGCATCATCAATTTCAAGTCTTCCTGCTTAGCATGTCCACCGGCATGAACATCCATCATCCGATAATTAATAACCTTCGCGCCCTGACGGACAATCTTATCCATCAAAGTTTGAATTGACCTTTCATTACCCGGGATAACTGAGGAAGAAAAAATGATAGTATCTCCCACCTTAAAATGAATCAAACGATGCTCGCCGTTAACCACCTTATTCAAGAAAGCTCCGCCTTTTTCACCTTGAGCCCCAGTACCGATAATCACCAACTGACTGTCCGGGATCTTGTTAACATCCCTCTCGTCGATTAACAAGCGAGGATTGAATTTTAGATAACCAACTTGATGAGCGACCTCCACATTGTCATTCATACTGCGACCTTGAAGTAAAACGCGCCGACCATATTTAGCGGCGTGATCAAAAATTTTCTGGACGCGAGACAACTGAGAAGCGAAAGTACCGATGATAATCCGGCCAGTTACCTTCTCAAATAATTTACCCATCTCATCACCAATAGCTGATTCTGAAAGTTGATAACCAGCGTGAGTAGCATCGGTTGAATCGGACATCAAAAATAAAACACCACCCGCTCCAATCTGAGCGATGCGGTTTAAGTCAGCTGGCTTGTCATTAACGGGGGTAAAGTCAATTTTAAAATCACCGGTGTGTACTACCCGGCCTAAAGGAGTGTCAATAATAACAGCGAAACAATCTGGGATAGAATGATTAACGCGCAAGAACTCTAGGTTGAAATTTTTACCTAATTGAATCTTGGTAGTTTCATCAATCTCCTTAATATTTAAATTAGGTGAGTTTTGGAATTCCACATTTCTTTTGCGAACTAAACCGGCAGTTAATTTACCCATGAACATCGGGGGATTGCCAATTCGACCCATGATATGCGGGATACCGCCAATATGATCGTAGTGACCATGAGTAATAATTACACCCTTAATCCAATCTTTTTTGTCCTCTAAATAGGAAATATTAGGAATGATATAATCGATACCCAACATATCTTCTTCTGGAAACTGTAAGCCCATATCAACGATTATAATCTCTTTGTTGTATTCGACGAGCATCATATTACGACCCACTTCTTCGAGACCTCCTAAAGCCATAATTCTGAGTGATCCTAGGGCGCCAGAAGCGCTAAAGACCGGGCGGAAAGGCGTTCTGGGGCCACGGAGCGTAGCTCGATGAGTCCCAGAAAATTGCGGTCGGCTACCACGATTATTCATGGTGCTAGATCTAACTGGAGCGTTCGAGCGAGAACTGGAAACTGGGGTACTATAAGTCTGCCGTCTCATTGGCGGCCGACTATCCTTGCTTGAAAGCGACCGACCCAAAGGCGCAGTCGTTGACTTGTACTTACTAATCATGCGTTTAAGAGAAATTGCTTAAAGCCGAATAAAAATATTTTAATTTATTCGGGAGTGAAACAATTTTTATAATTAAAGAGATATAATGGTTAAATTAGAAGCTACCATTTCAGCTTTTTCTTAGTCTTTTCATACCAATCAGCGATGCCGGAAAAGCGATCGGCCGAGTCAGTAATAACTTGTTTATTGAAACCTTTGATTTGTTTGTTTTGAGGATAGTTATAATAGGATGAATATAAAAAGATAGCGGGCAACTCCGTCGTAATTATCTCCTGGAATTTTTTATACTTGGCAATTCTTTGATTTTGGTCAGTTGTCAGACGAGCACTTTCTAGTAAAGCGTCAACATCCTTGTTGCGATAGTCAGCTAAGTTTGACCCGCCTTCTCCCGCCTGAGATGAATGCCAGAAAGGATAAGCATCAGGATCAGAACCTAGAGCCTGACTAAATAATAAAATTTCAAAATTACGTGGTTTAATAACATCTTTTTCAACCCTATCGACTGGAACTGATTTAATATCGGCTTTAACTCCCAGGTCGGCCCAAAGATTTTTAATTTCTTCAGCTACTTTTAGATTGCTAGCAGAGTCGACAATGGTCAAAGAAACATATAAATACTGCCGAACTGAACCTTTGGCCTTAGGAGTTTTAACCCTCCAATTACCGGCCACTTCTAGCCCACTAGAGCTAGCATAAGCGGCAATATCGCGCGATAAAGACAAATTAGTATCCTTGGCTGCTTCCTCGGCACTAATACTGCTAGCGCGCTGAGCTTCTTCGGCATTTAAAGTTACTTTTTGCCAACCCGAATCATCTAACAATTTTGCGGCAGCCGCCAAATTATAATCATACTTTTTCAAGTCCTGATTATAAACAAAGCTGCTAGGCAAAATCGGACCGTCAATCACTTGGGCATCGCCATTTAAAATATCACTCACAATCCGCGACTTGTCCAAAGCTAAAGCCAAGGCAGTTTTAATATTTAAATCGCTCAAATATAGGTTAGCCTTCTGGTTGAAAAATAAAGCAGTCAAGCGTGACATTTTGAGCTTATAAAAATTCATGGAATTTTTAGCCAAAACATCAGTCTGATTTTGATGAGGCAAATAGCTCAAACCATCAACCGCATTATTATTCAAGGCATCAACCGCCTCTTGAGTGTTAGGATAAAATTTAAAAGTGATCTTACCGATATACGGTTTTCTTTGAAAATAATCATCATTAGATTCGAGTTCATACTCTTTAATTTCTCCCGTTTTATTTTTTACTAAAGATTTAAACTTATAAGGGCCAGAGCCAACCGGTTTCAAATTAAAGTCAGCTAAATCAGCTGTAGCCGGATCAATTGCTGTCCACAAATTTTGCGGTAAAATACCAAAAGTCAAAAGTTCCAAAAAGGGCGCATAGGGCTCACCTAATGAAAACTTAACAGTGCGATCATCCACCTTTTCAACTTCAGCGCCTAAGAACATCTGATGCCAAGGTGAATTATAATCTGGATTTTTCATAGCCTCAAAAGTAAAGACCACATCATCAGCTAAAAGTTTATCACCGTTATGAAACTTAACATTATCTTTTAAGGTAATCGAATACGATTTGGAATCCTCTCCTATTTCCCATTTATCAGCTAAATCAGCGATTAATTTCCCGTTATCATCATGCTTAAATAACCCCGAAAACACTAAAGTGCTAATATCGCTATCAACATCCTGGTTAAAATTATATAAAGGATTAATATGCTTAGGAGTACCAACTAAACCTTCACTATAAGAGCCGCCTGACATAGGAGACAATTCTAAATGATCGCGGTAGAACTTAACTCCCAAAAATAATAAGCTAGCCACCAAGATTAATCCAGCAACCCTCAGCCAGATTTTTTCTTTTGGTCCTAAAATTTTCTGTAAATGTTTTAACTGATTAGAGTTAGGAATTTTTTTTGGAGATAAAGAATAAACCAACTGACGATCCATTTGCTCTGATCGCCGTTGTTGGTTATAGTTATTTTTTTTAAGTTTTTTCCAGTTGCCAAAAATACTAACTAATTTTAATTTAGCCACCTGAAAAAATCCGGAAATTTTCTTGTTGTGAGAATTCACAAAGAGTATTTGAAACTTAAAAGATAATAATCGATAAAGAGGTAATGAAGAAAAAGATAGCGATTACTATTGTAGCAATAAATAATTTTTTTTCTAATCCCCGCTTGGCTAAATAAACACCACCGGAGCCACCAAAGACGCCACCTAAACTGGCCCCACGGTTTTGTAGGAGAATGGCCAAGATCAAAAGTAGGCCGAGAGCAAATTGGGCAATTTTTAACCAGTGAATCATAATAATTATTTCTTAATCTTTTCGATAATCTTAGCTAAAACTTCTGGATTAGAAACGGCTAACTCTGCTAAAACCTTACGGTCAATTTCAATGTTGTTAGTTTTGAGGCCAGCAATAAATTTAGAGTAAGACATTTCGTGTTCACGCACAAAGGCATTAATCTTAATCAACCATAAAGCTCGCATCGTACGTTTTTTCTTACGGCGATCAGTATAAGCATGAGCCCCCGCTTTAGTTCGAGCGGTTTTAGCCATTTTAATTAAATTCTTACGACCCCATTTATATCCCTTGGTCGCTTTATGTAACGTTCTTCTTTTTTTAACATGGGAAGTACCGCGTTTTACTCTAGGCATAAAAAGTGTATTCAGCAGTTATAAGCTAATCCTTTTATTTATAAAATAAATAAAAAAGAGCTCCAAACTTTGAACTAGTTATATGGAATTAATTGTTTAATAGTCTTGTTTAAAGTCTCGGTAGTAAGGTTATCACGACGCTTACTTCGAGTTTCATTACCGGTGTTTCTCGCATTAAAATGATCCTGACCAGTTTGACGTTGTTTAATTTTACCTTTACCGGTGAGACAAAAACGTTTGCTGGTAGCTTTATGAGTTTTTATTTTCGGCATATCTTTAATATATTTCTTAAGTGATAATAAAAAACAGGTTAAAACCTGAATTTAGCCCTAATTACTTTTTATTGGCTAATATTATACTAAACCCTGAAGGGGCTTTTGTCAAGGATTGATCTTCTTCAATCACCAGTTCTGGCTTACTTTTCAAAGCATTAATGAATTCCAGCATTAATTCACGGGCCCGGTCAAAATGTTGCCGTTCTCGGCCCCGTAAAAATATCTCTATTTTGACTTTGTCATTCTTAGATAAGAACTTTTCGGCCAATCCCAAACGCACATCCCGGTCATGAGGACTAATTCTAAAAGTCAGTTTAACCACCTTAGTTTCCACTTTTTTCTGTAAAATCTTCTGTTTATGGAGCTTTTTCTCTCTTTCGTATTTAAATTGACCTAAATTCACTAATTTAGCGACCGGTGGATTAGCTTTCGGGTTAACCTCAACCAAGTCTAATTCGGACTCCCGAGCCCTATCCAGCGCTTCCTGCAGAGACACGCGACCAATGTTTTCGCCAGTTTCATCAATCAAAAAAACCTCAGAGGCAATAATATGCTCATTGGATTTAAACGGCTTGTCACCAATCTTCGGTCGGGCTTTTTGATAATTTCGGCGCATTTTTTGGATAATTAATAATAAAAGATGAGCTCTAAGCTCTATCGTAGTCAAACCCGCTTTTATTTGGATAAATTAATCGAAGAGGTAAGAGAGGCGGTTTTGATAATACTTTAATTATAGGGGCAATTTTGGAAAAAGTCAAAAATAGAAATTTTATTGATTTTTTATCTATTTTGTAGTATATTAAGAATATCTTATAAAAAAATTAAAAATTATGAAAAAACTTATCATTTTGCCAATATTATTTTTGGCATTAATGCTGTCGGGGTGTGCTAATAAATATTCCGATGAGCAAGTTAATCAATTAATTCAGCAAGAAAAAGAAAAAAATGGTTCGGAAATCACAAAATTACAAGACCAAATAAATGAATTAAAACAAAATACCAACACTGAACCAGTAAAAATTAGCACTAGCACCGAGCCAGCACAAATTGATTATAGCGGTTGGCAAGAATATAAAAATGATTGTTTTAGTTTTAAATATCCCTCTGATTGGAATTTGTGGGTAGATAATAAATGCTCTGGCGTTAGTATTATTAAAAAAGGTAGTGAACTTAATAGGGAAAATATTCAATTTACCAATGATAAATATATTAAAATTAGCTCTCTTGAAAGTGGCCAGTATGAAAAATTAGTTAATGAAAATTATACATCTTATTATTATCTTAATACTACCCCAGCAGGACCTGAACCAGTAATATATTTAGTTAAGGACAAAAATGTAATATTAGCGAATTATAGTATATACACCAGCTCAGCGACAACGGCCGAATTGACGCTTAAAAAAATTATAACTACCTTTAAATTTTTAAAGTAATTTAAACCTTTGAATTAAAAAAGAGCCACCGATTTTTTCGATGGCTTTTTTGATATTCTTTAAGAGTTTTTACTGCTTTTTGTCGTCAACCGGTCTCATGCCAATGAAAGTTGTGGTATAACTTTCAATTCTTAAGCCAGGACAATTGAAGCTGTGAGGGGATACAAGATTGTGCTGTAAATACCAGCGGTCGCCGTTGATGTTATCAATTAAAATTTCTTGGTCTCCTGTTCCGTCAGTGGCAGTATGGAATGTGTAATTTTTAGTCATTAACACATGAGTGTCCAGAAAATAAATTGATATGGTGCTTTTTTCACAGTCAAAGGTATAAATAAACCTTTTATCAGGGCAACGATATAATCCGTTAAAAACGCAATAAACATTATCCAAATCGTCTGTCCAGCCGGCAATACCATAATTATTGTATTTCAGCGGAACTTTGTGAGCGATAATGTCGGTTTCTGCGCCAGTGTAAAGGCTTTTGATGTGCACCTGTAAAGTTGAATCATTTATAAGAGTAAAACTTTGAGCCGGAAAACTGCCTTTATTATAAGTCGGATCATTAAATTTTCCGTTCTTATAATAATACACCATTTGATAATCTGACATAAGCGCATTACTGCCTTCAAAATAGAAAAGGTCATTTTCATGTGCCTGTATTTGCACCGTAGGATTTGATGGAACATTTGGCTTAATCGGTTCGTCTTTTTTGCAACCAACTGCCAACATAAGTATCATTAAAGATACAACGGAAAATTTCAGTAAATTTCTCATGATTTATATAATTTTTAAGGTTTAAAATATTAGATTAACTACAAACCAGCCTAAAAGCAGACTGATTTGATAATTAACCCAATTAACCTTATTTTTTTAATGAGCCACATTTTCGATACTACTAATTATATCACATATATAGAAATGTGTCAAGCTCAGCCTGAAATTAAGCCTAAAGACCAGCAAAACTGGCACTTTTATATAGTAGCAGGATATTATTAAAAATGCTATAATCCCTTTATGACTAATAATCTCGATAAACTCAAACTAAAATTAGAGCATAAATTTAAGGCCGTTTTTGGCATACCCAAAAATCAGATTGCCTTTCCTTTTTTTGTAGCCATTCACGATTATATTGATTTTATAGAAAAAGACGAATATTTGCGGGGGCTAATTTATGGCCTTGGTGTTTTTAAATCATGTAGCCCTAAAAATCTATTAATCCAGCGGGGTCGAGCTATTGACGATATGAACAATGTTTTTAGAGGAAGAAAAATGCCCAATATATTAATCTCATTTTTCAATCTCTATGCCGTCTATCTTGGCATAAAAGATTTAGACAGAACCCCGACCAAAACAGATACCCATGAGAACAGATTAAAAATAGTTAAACAATTAGAGAATGTCAGGGACGGCATCAGATTCGCCAATAAAGGCTATCTCTGGACTCACCGGAGTAAATATTATGGTTGGGTCAGAATTGTTTATAATGAATTATTATCTTTAATAGAGGTTGACCGGCAGGCTCAAAAAATTAAGGGAATAAGAGAGGCTAAAAAGGCTGAGAAAATTAAAGAATTTAAACAGCCAGAAATAATTGGAAAGCCCGCAGAAATCAAAGCAACCCCAGGAACCAACCTCGCTATAAAGTATGACTACGATTTAGCTAATAAATTGGCGTGGTTCAAATTCAACGGCAAAGAAATGGAATTTAAAGGCAAACGCTCTATAGTTTTTCATTTTTTCTATATGCTCAGTAAAATTAATAATAATGAATATCAAACCTATCACGATTTTAACGAGTATTTAAAGGCTAACGATTTGAATATAAAAATAGACTCTATCAGTTTTCGCCAAAGCATTGATAATATCAATAAAAGAGTAAAGGACGAAATTAAGGATTTAAAAAGCCTCATAAAATTAAAGGATAAAAATAATCCTAAAGAAGTAAACCGCTACCAATGGAAAATGGAAATTTAGAATAGAGCCTCTCATGGGTGTTAATAAGTTTTAGTATAAGCAGTCCGAATGGGCTGTTTTTTTGTTACCCAAATCCATAGAAACTCCATAAAAAAACCAATTTTTGCGATGTCCTTTTTCGCCTAAAATAGACTCATGATTAATCATGACAGTCTAAACAAATTTAAAGAGCTCTACTTCAAAAATTACGGTGAAGAGCTAAGCGACAAAACCGCCTTAGCTAAAGCGGTGCGGATTTTAAATTTAGTCAGATTGTCTTCAAACGAAAGCTCATTTTGGCCGTGTTTGTCTGACGGCCAAAATGAGCTTTTGAAACAGCTCTAAATTAATTAACGAGTATTTAATTAATAATAATTCTCTTAACCAAGGTAATAAACTTTTTTTCTTTTTTGCGGAGACCTCGCGTCAGCGAGGGGACGCAAAAAGAAAAAAGTTATCCTTGTTAAGAATAACATTTAATTAGATAACGCTTAAACATTATGGAATTTCGCAAGAATCATTCTTATACCGACAAAGACGGAATACAAACTCAGAACTTTTATAGCACCAAAGTTAAACTGGTCAAATCCGGTAGTATGGTAGAGCTCTATAAATTTGGGCGGGATATATTCCTAGGCCATAAACCGAGTCGCATTAAAACCAAGGAGGATTTGGAGGCTGAAGTTGAGGCGAAAAAGGAAATGGAAAAGAAAGCCAAAGAAGAGGGGCTAACTCTGGAGGAATATATCGCTATGGAAAAAGCTAAAACTAAACCCAGCCCAGAGGACTTGCTCCGGTTCTCGGCTCAAAGAGCCAAGAGGCAAATTAAGCGGTTAATATACGCCAATAGTTTTAAGTGGTTCAAAGAGGACGGCAAAGCATATAAACCGATAACCTTAACGCTGACATTCAAGGATAATATTACCAATCTGAAATCTGCCAATTATGAATTTACTAAATTTATTAGACGGCTGAATTATGAAACTAATAGAATCGAGGGCAAAGAATTAAAACAAAGTAATTTGAAATATTTGGCCGTCTTTGAATTACAGCAAAGAGGAGCCATTCATTATCACATGATATTTTTTAATCTGCCCTATATTGAAAATATCTATACCAAACTTTATGACATTTGGGGACGAGGCGGAATAATGGTCGGGGGCAAGAAAAGGAAATTTGAGAAAGTTAAAACTAGAGTTCACCTCAAAAAAATTATTGATTATTTTATCAAGTATATTCAAAAATCAATATTCGAAAAACAATTCCCGAATCAGAAAAAATATATTACCAGTAAAGATTTATTGAAACCGATAATCAGTTATTTTGAAGATGTTATTTATCTGGTTGAGGAAAAATTGCCGAATCAGGATTTGGTTTTTAAGCATGAGGGCAGTAAAGATTATGCCGAAAATAATATCGCCAATAGTTATATTAAATGGGTGGATTATTTTCAATATGATTTAGCCAAGAATCCGGAGGCTGAGGCCGAGGTTGATTTTATGCTGGATACCTACTGTTAAATATTGGCTCTTGATTTTTGACTGGCGTTTTGATACATTTAAAACATCGCTTCAATTTTATTCTATTTTCCCAAAGGCCTTTTTTATAGGTTAAAATTTGCCGTTCAAAATGGGCAGTTCTGCTTAACGACAAATTAGCTTTTGGGCTAGTTTAAAGTTGAGGCGATCAGGACTGCCCTTTTTGATTATCAAAATTTATTATTAATTAATATAATTTTATGGACAATAAAACCAAGACAATTAAATATTTTCTCTATGCTCGCAAAAGCACGGACGAAGAAGACCGGCAAATAACTTCTATTGCCGATCAGATTCGGGAAATGAAAAAATTAGCTCATGACAGGGGGCTGAATATTATTGAAATTTTTGAGGAGTCTAAAAGTGCCAAGAATGTGGGTCGGCCTGTTTTTAATGAAATGCTGGGGAGGATTAATAAGGGCGAGGCCACGGGTATTATCTGCTGGAAGGCTGATAGGTTAGCTCGTAATATGGTGGACGGCGGTAATCTCATTAATATGCTCCAGAACGGTGTCTTAGAGCATATTTAATCCTTTGACAGCGAATATAGGTCTGCGGACAATGTCATTGTCTTATCAGTAGCTTTTAGCTCCTCCACTCAATACAGCAAGGATTTAGCTGTTAATGTGAAAAGAGGTATGGTGGCTAAAGCCAACCGAGGCTGGCTCCCGAATAAAGCCCCTCTGGGCTATGTGAATATTATTGATAAAAAAGTTAGCGAAAAAAATATCATTAAACCGGATAGCAATTTTAAATTAGTCCGGCGATTATTTGATTTAGTTTTAACGGAAAATGCCACGCTGGAAAAGCTGGAATTGGAGGCCAAGAAAATGGGGCTAAGCACGAAGACGGTTCAAAGGTTAGGTATATCAACTATTCATAGAATATTGGCCAATTCATTCTACTACGGCAAATATGAATGGCCGGAGGGGAGTGGTGAATGGCACAAGGGCAACCACAAGCCAATGATAACTATTGAAGAATATGAGCGAGCTCAAGAAATTATCACTAGAAAAACCAAGGCCAGATTTATTAAACACGATATTAATTACAGAGGTTTAATGACTTGTAAATTCTGCGGGGGAGCTATCACGGCCTCAAGGATAATTAAACATCAGAAAAACGGGAATGTCCATGAATATACCTATTATCATTGTGGGAAGAAAGTTGATAAAAGCTGTATTCAGCGGAGCCGACCATTAAAAGAAAATGAATTTGAAAATCAGATTTTAGGTATTTTAGATAAAATCCAAATCCCTCAAGATATTTATGACTGGGCGATGGCGGAAATTAAACAAGAGAATGGTTTGGCCAAGAAAACCCGAGAGGTTGCCATATTAGCCCACCGGAAAAATTATGATAAGGCCACGGAAAAAATCCACGGGCTAATTGATATGCGGGCGGATAATGATATTACCAAAGAGGAATATGCCCAGCGAAGAAAAAAGGCGGAAAAGAAAAAAGATTTTGCCGAGCTCATGATTAACAGAATTGAGGGGAATAATAAAATCTTTTTTGAGAAAATAGACGAGGTTTTTAACTTCGCCACTAATGTTAAAACTAAATTTGAAAAGGGCACCATAGCCGAAAGAAAAGAGATAATTTTAAACCTCGGGTCAAACCTCCAAATTTGTGATAAAAAGTTAATGATTTTGTTGATTTAGACTTAAACCCTTTGTTAAGTATACTCAGGGTGTGAGAGCTGAATTTAATCGGGTCAAACCTCTGAATATTGGCTTAGATAACAGAAAAACAGCCTCTGTTGAGACTGTCTTTCCACTTATGAGCGGGTAAGCGGAATCGAACCGCCATCTTCAGCTTGGAAGGCTGACATAATAAACCATTATACGATACCCGCCTAAAAGGCGGACTCTATACCCCCTTAATGTAGACTGTGCCGCGAGAGGGAATCGAACCCTCACTCTATCGCTAGAACTGGATTTTAAGTCCAGCGCGTCTACCAATTCCGCCATCGCGGCCACAAAACAAAAACCTAGTGGAGATGATGGGAGTTGAACCCATGTCTAATAAGTTTTCGGTAATACTTGTACAAAATTAGTCTAGTTTGAAATTTCGCTAAATACCGTAAAAACTAAACAAAATCGGCTTTGGCTAGCCCTAAATCTTTCGGTCTAAGAACTAGGGCAACCCCTAGACCTAGCTTCAGTAATGACACCGGATGACAGCTATGAAGCCTCACTGGTCCGATGGCTGTCGGTTATTGTTAAGCGACAACGGGAGCAAAAGCTGGAACCTTCCAAGAGAAGGCAGCTTTGCTTAAAGTGTTTTTTCCACTTATGTTTTAGGCTGGTTTGACATGGGTAGGCCCACCATGTTTTGAGTATTACAAAAAATGTCTTATTATCGATGCCTGGCATCCCCTAAACTACCTCTTTTTTGTTAAAATTCTTAACCCTCGTTCCACTTCCCGCTTCTTAATCACATCTCTCTTGTCGTATTTCTTGCGACCCTGAGCGAGACCGAACTCAAGTTTAATAAAACTGTTCTTAGTATATATTTTGAGGGGTATTAATGTCAAGCCCGCCTGTTGTTTTTTGCCCATTAAATGGACAATCTCATTCTGGTGTAAAAGCAATTTTCTCGGTCTAACCGGATTATATTCATCCATCTTCCCGGCTGGTTTGTAAGGTGAAACGTGGGCCTTGAGTAAATAGAGTTCCGGATGATTTTGTTTGAGAGCTAAAACGTCGATATAACTTTCTTTCAAACTGATATGTCCGCCCTTCACCGATTTCACTTCTGGACCAGACAAAACTAGCCCGGCCTCATAGGTCTCCAGGATTTTATAATCAAACCCAGCTTTTTTATTGACCGCTAAAGTGGACATAAAAATATTTTTTATTATTCTTCCTGCTTAACTCCGTCTCGATCGTAACCCTCAACATTAACCCCAGAGTTATTATAACCATCTTTATCAAAACCTTGACGGTTGTAACCCGAGATATTAAAACCCTCCTTATTAAATCCAGCCTTGTCGATTAAAACCTTTTCGATCATGACCCTGAGAATCAAAACCTAAACGATTATAACCATCAACGTCGTAGCCGTCTGGATCAAAACCTCGGTCATCATAATCTTCGAGACGAAAACCGCGCTTACTAAAACCATTAGGATTAAAACCATACTTGTCGTAGCCTTCTTGGTTTAAGCCCGAAGCATCAAGCTCCTTTTGGCTCAAAGAAATTTCCCGCTGAGTATTTCTCTCACTCCAAGTGATAAAAAAATAAACCGCGGTACCGACGAGAACAAAGATAGCGATGCCAATTGGCATTCCTCCAATTTCGTTCATATTAATTATTAATAATTAACTAATATTCCACTCCCTTAACTTTTTAATTATCTTCTGATTAGCTAAGATATTGCCTAAATAACCCCGATAACCGGCATCTTTAATCATCTTCTCGATATTAGGATCGCCCTTATATTGGATCTTTAAATCTTCAATCTTTTGATCGATTTCCTCTGGGCTAATCTTTAAATCTTCGGCCTTAACAATCTCTTTCAAGATCAAAGCACTCTTGACGCGTTTAACGGCTTGAGGCAAAAGCTCCATCATTAACTGTTGTCTTTCTTTGCCGATGCTCTTCAAATAATCTTCAAAGCGACCACCTTGTTTAACAATTTCTTGCTCGAGTTCCGACATAATTATTTCCGCTTCGTGCTGGATAAGACTTTCGGGTAAGTCACCGAAGTTAGACTTATCTAAAATTTTATCGAGCATCGCAATTTCACTTTTCTGCTCATTCTGTTGCTTCAATCGGTGTACCATATTGTCCATAAAGAATTTCTTCAAGTCGTCCAATTTCTTTAAACCGAAACCACGAGCTAGATCATCGGACAAAGCGGGAATTTCCCGGTTATAAACTTCCTTGACCTTAACTCTAAAATCAACCATTTTACCAGCGAAATTCTTCTGATGATAGTCCTCCGGAAAAGGTAAGCTAAAATTTTTCTCTTCCCCTTTTTTAATTCCCAAAAGTGATTTATCAAAACCTGGAACAAAATAATCCTTACCAACCAAGACGGTTAGATCACGAGCTTGACCATCTTCCGCTGGGACTTTATCTAAAAATAAATCTAAATCGATAATCGCCTTATCACCTTCTTTGATTGGCTCTTCACTAATACTTTCCTGGGCGCGAGATTCAGCCACTTCTGATAAAGCTTTAGCAATATCTTTTTTATCAACTTTCACTTCTTCCTGTTTAATCCCTAAATCCTTGTAAGATCCCACCTTGATCTCCGGTAAAATAGCCACAGAGATTTTATATTCCATTGGGTTGTTAGGAGCCAATTTGCTGACCTCTACTTTTGGTTGACCGGCTACATCCTGATCTTTGATATTTTCATCGATGGCCGCATCAATTGTTTTGTGAATAGCCAAATGAGCCGCTTCTTCTAAAATACTCATCTCCCCCACTTTCTGCTTCAAGATGTCATAAGGCACTTTACCCGGACGAAAGCCTTCAATTTTAACAGTTTCAGATAGTTTTTGAGCTCCTCTTTCAATATAAGGAGCGAATTCTGCAACTGAGAGCTCAACTAAGAGCTCAATTTGTGATTTTCCTAAATCTTTTCTTGTTACTTTCATAGTATTTACTTAATTATTATTAAAATTTAATTCTAGCATCTCAGCGCCAAAAAGCAAGAAAAACGCTTTTTGCTCTTTAAATTATAGCTTATTCTAGATATTTTGGCTAATTTAACCCCAACAACATTGACAGAATATTAACATTATTATAGTATTAAAAATCAACTATAGTTTCTTGAAAAAAGATTAAATTGGGTTAATTGTTAAGTTCATCTGTCCTCAGGTGCTTTTAACAATTAATTCTAATTATAAATCCAAAAATAGATAAAAAATGAAAACAATAGCCGAATTTCATAAAGAAATGCACGACGGAGCCAAAAAAGAAATCCAGATCAAAAGAAAGAAAAGATTAATTTTCAGGATTGTCTTGGTAGCTGGTGCTATCATGGGCATAGCTCGCTTACTGCAACAAGCTGGTACGGTTAGTGATGCGATCGCTCAAACCTTATACATCGTTTTGGTGCTGATCATAATTATAGGCCTGCTCTTACC
>PFAQ01000032.1:5163-6025 GCA_002778645.1 Candidatus Falkowbacteria bacterium CG10_big_fil_rev_8_21_14_0_10_39_9 | reverse complement strand
CTAATGAGGGTCGTTTTTCCTTGGCCGTTTAAACCCAGAATAGCCACTTTTTCCTGGGATCGACAATCTAGGTTGATGTTGGATATTAGAGGTTGATGTTCGTAGCCAATAATTAGGTCATTAGTTCTTAGGGCTAGATTTTGGCGTTTGATGGTGGGTGAAATATTAATTCTGGTAATACCAGCTCGATGTTCGATGGTAATTCGCTTATCTTCCATCTTATTAATTTTTCTAATTAGCGCTTGGGCCTGTTTAGCTTTGGAAGCTTTAGAGCGGAAACGATCCACAAACTCTTGCATGTGTCTTTGTTGGTGATCCAAGCGCTCATTGGCTTTAATGAGAGTAGTTAGTTTCTTTTCTTTGAAAGCTAGATAAGCTTCAATGTTCCCGGGATAGTGATAGCAACTGCTGGCTGAAATATCTAAAGTTTCGTTACAAGTTCTTTTGAGAAATTCTCGATCATGAGAAATAATCAAAAAGCTGCCCTTGTATGATCTTCGGTAATTTTCTAATAATAATAAAGTGTTTAGATCTAAATAGTTAGTTGGTTCGTCGAGCAAAAAAAGATTTGGTTCAGTGAGCAGCATGCCGGTTAACTTTAGGCGCATCCGCCAACCGCCGGAAATTTATTGGCCACCTCATTTAATTTATCTTCGCCTAATTGAAACTTGGAGGCCAGCTTCTTGATAGTCCAATCAGCTCGGCCACTAGTTCGCTTCAGATAGTCTAGAGCGCTTTCTGCTTCGTCAAATCTCTCTTCCTGTTTAAGGTAGCCAATGTGAGTTTCGCTGCCCACCATAATTTCGCCCAGATCAGCGGTCTCTTCGTTGGTTAATATTTTGAAGATGGTTGATTTACCGGC
>PFAQ01000032.1:0-5146 GCA_002778645.1 Candidatus Falkowbacteria bacterium CG10_big_fil_rev_8_21_14_0_10_39_9 | reverse complement strand
CTCCAATCTTCTGCTTGGTGGACACGGTAAAAGTCAGGCCGGAGAAAATTGTCTGGCCGCTATAGCTCTTGCTTAGGTTGTTGACTTGAAGGAGTATGGACATATGAGTCTAGTATCAATTTAAGCGTAATAATCAATATTTTGCAAATAGTGGCGACATTTACTATACTGTTAGGACTATGAAACAAAAGGAAGCTCTAGCTATTTTAGAAGCCGGTCATAATGTTTTGCTCACCGGTCCGGCCGGTAGCGGCAAGACTTTTTTGCTGAACCAATACATTGCTCACCTCAAAAAGAAGCAGATTGGCGTGGCGATTACCGCCTCAACCGGAATTGCTGCCACTCACATTGGTGGTCGCACTATTCATTCTTGGGCCGGGATCGGCATCAAGGATCAATTGAGTCCGCGCGATATTGGGTACCTAACCAAAAAATCCTACCTCAAAAAACAATTTGATAAAACTGAAGTTTTGATAATTGATGAAATTTCCATGCTTCACGCTCATCGCTTGGATATGATTGATCGAGTTTGTCAGGCTTTCAAAAAAAACTTTTTACCTTTTGGTGGAATTCAGGTGGTAATGTCAGGAGACTTCTTTCAGCTTCCGCCAGTTTCTGCTGGCGGGGGAGAAGCGGAATTTGTTTACAAGTCTAATGTTTGGTCGGAGATGGATCTCAGGGTTTGTTATCTAGATGAACAACATCGTCAAAATGACCAAAGGATAATTAAAATTTTACAAAGCTTAAGAAAAAATACGGTTGGTCCAGAAATCGTAAAATTATTAGAAGAGAGGATTAAGGTGAAACCTAAAACTAATGTTAAGCCCGTGCGACTATTTACTCACAATGCTGATGTGGATGGAATCAATAATGCTGAACTCCAGAAAATTTCCGCTCCCGAGTTTAATTATTATATGACGGGATTGGGAGAAAAGAAATTAGTCGAATCTCTGAAAAAAAATTGTTTGGCTCCAGAAAATTTAATCTTGAAAAAGGGAGCCCTAGTGATGTTTGTAAAGAATAAGTTTAAGGAGGAAAAAACTATTTATGTTAATGGGACTATGGGAGTGGTAGTCGATTTTGATAATAATGATTTTCCGATTGTTCGCTTGAATTCAGGGATTGAGATTCTGGTGGCGCCGGATAGTTGGACAATTGACGATGATCGTTCGGTTCTGGCTACAATTACTCAGGTCCCGCTACGTTTAGCCTGGGCCATTACTGTGCACAAGAGCCAAGGTATGACCCTGGAGATGGCGGAGGTCGATTTAAGTCACTCTTTTGGCTACGGTATGGGTTATGTTGCTCTGTCTCGTCTGACGAGCCTGGAGGGCCTGTATTTATTGGGTATTAATCAGATGGCTTATCGGCTTGATCCTCAGGTTTTTGCTTATGATCAGGAGCTTTTACTATTATCGGAGCAAGCTCGAGAGGATGTCCGCCCTAAGACTTATAAAAAGCAGGGAATCTTGCTATAATTATAGTGAAATATAAAATAATCTAATTGTTATGTCAGAAGTTTTTATTGATGCTTTACTCGATAGTATTAAAATGGTGCCATTTTTATTGGTGGTTTATGTTGGGATTGAGCTCGTTGAATATTGGTTTGGCGACAAACTCAGAGAGCGAGTGCAAAAATCTAAAGCTAATGGACCTCTCATGGGTGCTTTGGCCGGCAGCTTACCTCAGTGTGGCTTCTCGGTGGTAGCCACTGCTCTTTATACTCAAAGACTAGCGACTATTGGAACTCTAATGGCAGTTTATCTGGCCACTTCCGATGAAGCCATTCCCGTTATTTTGTCTCAGCCTGATAAGTTGGGAATTATTTGGCCACTCATTTTAACTAAAATTATTATTGCGCTAGTTTTTGGTTATACTTTAGATTTTATTTTTCGAAAAAGAAATCGGCAAACCCTAGCGCACGTTGAGGTCTATAATCATGGGCGAGATGACAAGAGTCATCATCATGAAATTGTTTTAAACGAAACAGCTTGTTGTGGTCATAGTACTAGTTGTTCGGCTAAGAAGTTTAATCTGGAGGAAATATTTTTTCATCCCCTGATTCACACGGCCAAGATCTTTGTTTTTATTTTAGCAATTTCTTTTTTAATTAACCTCGCTTTTTTCAAGTTGGGTGATGCTACTTTGGATAGAATATTTTTGCATAATAGTTTTTGGCAACCATTTTTAGCTGCCTTCTTCGGTTTAATTCCGAACTGTGCCGCTTCAGTGGGAATTACCGAATTGTATTTAAAAGGCGTTATCACTTATAGCTCAGTCATCGCTGGTCTTTGTGCTAGCGGTGGTCTGGGTATTTTGATTTTGTTTAGAGAGGAAAAAGACAAAAAACAGGTTTTCTATATTATTGAACTGCTTTTTGGGCTAAGTGTTTTGGCGGGATTAGCTGTTCAATTTGGAACTAAGTTTATTAAATAGCTGCTGATTTATGGCTGAAATAAAATCAAATAATCCGTTGCAAGGATTAACTCTCAAGACAATACTAACTGATTTGGTGGAGTGGTACTCTTGGCCGGTATTGGCGCAAAAGATTAAGATCAATTGTTTTGCTAAAGATCCCAGTCTCAATTCTAGTCTGACATTTTTGCGCCGGACGCCCTGGGCGCGTGATAAGATAGAGAAGCTTTATCTACTAACTGTCAAAAATAGAGATAAAAAAATAAATCGAGATTAATTAATCTCGATTATTTTATATTCCACGGTTTTGTCGACTAGTTGAATGTTGATAAGATCCCCGACTCTTTTTCCGATCAGGGCTGACCCGAGCGGGGAATTATGGGAGATAATTCCGGTTCTGGGATTAGTTTCGTTGGAACCCAGTATTTTATAGATTTTAGTTTTATGATTTACTTCGACTGTTACAGAATTTCCCAGTTGGACCAAGTCACTATTTTTATTTGGTTCGATAATCTCAGCGCGTTTTAATAGATCTTCAATCTCTAGAGCGCGATAGTTAATACTTCTCAGACGGCTTTTGGCTAGTTGATAGCCGGCATTCTCAGAGAAATCACCCATGAGAGCCAATCTTTTGACCTCTTCGCTGGCCCTCGGGCGGCTGACTTTTACCAGTCTCTCTAATTTATTTTTGAGTTCGATATACTTAGCCGCAGTCAGGTGCGGATCGGATTTAGTGCGGGGCAATTTGTCGGCTCTTCTGGTGGGGACTTGCATAATAACTTTATTATAACACAGAAAGGATTTCTGTCCCAAGTTTGAAAATAATAAAAAACTCTTGCTGGGCAAGAGTTTTTTTAATCTTAATCTTAATTTATTTTTTAATTCTCATTCCGTAAAAGGAGCGACGAACAAAGATCAGGGCTACTGCTAAAAAGATAACACCAATATATGGGGCCACTTTATAGAAGTTCTCTGAAATAGCAATTTCCATCGCCAGTAGTCCAAATAAAGTTGTAAACTTTATTATTGGATTTAAAGCTACTGATGACGTGTCTTTGAATGGGTCGCCCACGGTGTCTCCCACCACCACGGCATCATGCAGCGGTGTGCCTTTTTCTTTTAGATCTACTTCTACTACTTTTTTAGCATTATCCCAGGCACCGCCGGCATTAGCCATGAAGATAGCCTGGGAAAGACCAAAGAAAGCAATGGACAATAAATAGGAAACAAAAAAGGAAATGGCCGCTAACGATCCGGGGACGGTAGTTGCTTCAGTATCACGATAACCAGATAAAAAGGCAATTCCTAGCGCCATCAGAAAGATTACAATAAAAATATTCAGCATGCCTTTTTGGGCATATTGAGTACAGATTTTTACCACTTCTTTCGATTTGGCAGTGGAAGCTTTTTTATCAGCATTTTCATCTAACTGGATGTTTTTCTTGATATATTCTACGGCCCGATAAGCTCCGGTAGAAACGGCCTGCATAGAAGCGCCGCTAAACCAGTAGATTACCGCTCCGCCAGTCAAGAAACCAAAAATAGTATAAGGGTTTAAGACATTCAATATTTGTTCCGGTTCAATCCCAAATTTATTTTTGATAATTAGAATTAGAGAAAAAATCATCGTGGTCGCTCCGACCACAGCTGTCCCGATTAATACCGGTTTAGCCGTTGCCTTGAAAGTATTGCCGGCGCTATCATTGGCTTCCAAATAATTTTTGGCTTTGGCAAAATCTGGAGTAAAGCCAAAATTTATTCTGATATCCTCTTTAATATCAGGTATTTCTTCAATCAATGATAATTCATAGATTGATTGAGCGTTGTCGGTTACTGGTCCATAGCTATCAACGGCGATAGTAACTGGCCCCATTCCTAACATGCCGAAAGCTACTAAGCCAAAGGCAAAGATGGAGGGGTAAATCATAAAGTTACTTAGACCGTGGGTGCTAGTTAAATAAGCTACAAACATCAGAAGAATGAAAACTAAGCCTTTTCAAAAAGCCGAAAAGTTACCGGTAACTAACCCAGAAATAATGTTTAAAGAAGCGCCGCCTTCGCGCGAGGCTTTGACTATTTCCTGAACGTGGCTGGATTTGGGGCTAGTAAAGATCTTGGTTAATTCTGGAATTAGGGCTGCCCCTAACGTGCCGCAACTGATAATGACAGACAGAGTTAACCATAATTGATGAGGTAAGGCGCTTAATTGCCAATAGCTAATCGTAAAGGTTACTAAAGTTGATAAAATTGAAGTTATCCAAACTAAATTGGTTAACGGTACTTCAAAATCAATTTCATCCTGGTTAGCATATTTAAATTGACTGATAGCTTTATTCAACCAGAAGGCGACTACCGAAGTTATGACCATCAAGATTCTCATTACAAAAATCCAGGTCAGAAGTGATGTTTGATATAGGATTCTAGTCGCTTCATCTGTCCCAGGAATAAATCCGACAGCCAAAACAATAAAACTAATTAGAGCCACACCAGTGACGCCATAAGTTTCAAAGTCATCAGCAGTTGGTCCCACGCTGTCGCCAGCATTATCACCAGTGCAGTCGGCAATTACTCCGAGGTTGCGCGGATCGTCTTCTTTTATTTTGAAGACCACCTTCATTAAATCTGATCCAATGTCGGCAATTTTTGTAAATATTCCGCCGGCGATTCTCAGAACCGAAGCCCCCAGAGATTCACCAATAGCAAAGCCGATAAAACTAGCTCCAGCTAATTC
>PFAQ01000062.1:558-27317 GCA_002778645.1 Candidatus Falkowbacteria bacterium CG10_big_fil_rev_8_21_14_0_10_39_9 | reverse complement strand
TGCAACTTATCCCCCTTTTACAAAAAACCAAAGATCTCTATCTCCTTTGATACGGATATTATAAAGTCCTGCCTAAGGAACATCGCTATACTCTCGGGGGCAAAATAGATATTCTTCTCACTGAAATAATTGAAGCCATTTCCAGAACTTATTTTTTAATTCCCACCGAAAAACAACTCTATATCAAATTAGCCATCAGAAAAACTGATGCCGTTAAGATATTTTTATTAATCCTCTGGGAAACCAAACCATTAGACAGTCAAAAATATTTGTCGCTCTCGGAAAAAATTGAGGCCATCGGCCGGATGCTTGGCGGTTGGAACGGACAACTTCAAAAACAAAACTCCCTCACCAAAAAGTAAGGGAGAAATAAGAAGAGTTGCGAGACGACGAACGCAAAGCCGCGCGCCTGATTCCACTGATTATCAGAGTTGTCATAGTAGGTGTTGAGCCACTGACCATGGCCACAACGATCCACGCTTAGCAGTAGCAAATCGCCGCCAAAATCTTTAATTGGTTCGTGCATAGCAACAATCCAAAAGAGACCCATGGCTTCAATTTCTTTATCCGTAAACATTTCGCGAATAAGACAAGCCACTTCAGCGTTAGGCTTAATCAATTGACGACGATGAGCTTCATCACGGATATTTTTCGCAATGCGGTCGTTGTCATTAAATAGCACTCCTTTAAGCACGGCAATTTCGGTTGTGGCACCTGTAGTTGGTTTAAAGTCATCAGAGCGAAGAATTTGTTTGGCATAATCACCAACGCAAAAATTTTTCTTTTCCAAAAGCTTAATCCACTCTTCTCCAGTGGTGCCATCTGACGTGACAGTGAAGTAAATTACACCATCTTTTTCTCGCCAACGACAAGCTGGCTTATAAATAATACACTCACCAGAATTAATAAGTCGTACTGCTTCAGCAGGATCATTAATCCCAATTTGACTCATAATATTTTTAACAAGCGCGTTTAATGTTCCGCCGGTTAAATCACTGGTTGCAAATTATTTTTTATTATCCATTTTTCCTCCTTGCGCTCATTTGCGCAGTTTATTTTTCTCTCATCCGAGAAGGAACTATAACAATGATTATAGCCAGAAAATGCTGATACTCTCAGCCTCTTTTGGCTATAACCACCAATGAATATTTTTCGAATAACTTAATAAAATGATTGTATCACATTTACACCTTTATGTCAATAGTAACACTAAAAAACAGCCATTTTTAGACTGTTTTTTATATCTTGATATAATTATACTCCCTATTGCCCGTTATAAGCCAAGCCCTTGAGCTGTTTCTTGGCTTGGAGGTCAAAGATAGTCTTCTTGAGACCGTTCTTGAGGGTTACGACTGGCATCCAACCCAATTCATTCTTAGCCTGGAAGATATCTGGTAGCGGTAATTCAGACATAAACAGAGTTCTTTCCTTAAAAATAATTTTGGAATTAGTCGCTCCGGCCTCTTCAATAATGGTTTGACAAACATCAGACAATTTTACATCCTCATCGGAACCGATATTAATCGGACCAGTTAAGGATGAATTCATTAATTTGAAAGCGGCATCAACTGCATCAGTTACATAACAGAAAGAGGAAGAAAAATTCTCATCACCTAAAATAACTAAATCTTCATTGTTCAAAGCATTGACAACAAAATCCGGGATCATCTGATCATCTTGCAGCGGCATCCTCGGACCATAGGTGCGGAAGATGCGCATAATCTTAGTATTAACGTTAAACAAACGACGGTAATCTGAAACCATAGTTTCGGCAAAACGTTTACCCTCATCATAACAAGCTCTCTTCGACAAATGGTCTAAATGACCCAAATAATCTTCTTTGATATTACCGACATTCGGGTTTAGGTTCTTTGGTCCGTAAACGACCGACGAAGAAAAATGTAAAAACTTAGCGCCATACTTCACGGCATAATCCAAGGCATTTTTAATACCCAAAGAATTAGCCAACAGAGTTTCGTAGCAATTTTCTTCAAAGTGACGGGGTGAAGTCGGACAAGCTAAATGATAGATCTCTTGGATGCCCTGAAAAGGAATTTTGAATTTCTTTAGTTCCGGCAAAGTCTCCAGATCTAAAGGCTCAGAAATATTGTGGTTAATAAAAACAAAATTAGAATTGGGCAATAAATGCTCAATATTAGTAGCCGAACTAGTAACAAAGTTATCAATACAGATGACTTTACACTCTTTTACTAACTCATCACATAAATGAGAACCGATAAAACCAGCACCGCCGGTTACCAGCACATTACGCTTATCAAATATAACTTTTGGCATATATTATTGTATTATATAATAATTATAGCTTAATTATCCATTAAAATAAAGCCCACACTGACGCCCTTATTGAAAGTATCCTGATAGGCATAAAATGACTCGAGAATTTCACCCTGAGGCGAAAAAACCCTCACGTGGGGCGCTCCACCCGGTCCGGCTCCAGTGATAATCTCGGCTAAACCATCTCGATTAATATCCCCAGCGGCAATATTAACTCCATTCTTAAATTTATTGTCATAAGCCATAAACTGACTCTTTAGCTGGCCATAATTATCAAAAATCTTGACTAGCGGACTAGCTCCCTCCATAGGGGAGATAATAATCTCCGCCTTATTATAATCAACTCGGCCATCAATATTGGCTACCGTCAGATTGACGCCACCTTTAAACTTCTGGTCATAAACCATAAACTGACCCTTTAGCCTTCCCCGCCCATCAAAAATCCGCACATGAGGCCCACCCCCAAATCCTGGTGCTACCACTATCTCACTAATACCATCGCCATTCATATCGCCGACGGCCACATTAACACCGCCTTTGAATTTCTGATCATAGGCTAAAAATTGTTTTTTTAGTTTTCCTTTATAATCAAAAATCTTGATCATCGGTTCCGCCCCAAAACCTGGAGTGGTAATAATTTCATTTTTCTGGTCGCCATCGATATCTCCCACGGCCACATTAATACCAGACTTAGTTTTGACATTATAGGCTAAAAACTGACTCTTTATTTTACCCTTAGCATCAAAGACGCGCACCACTGGCTGGCCAAAATAACCATTAGCCACAACGATATCACTAGCACCATCACCAGTGACGTCGCCACTGGCGAATTTCAGACCTTCCTTATATTTATTATTATCGGATAAAAATTCTTTGAAAACTTGGCCTGATGGTGACAAAATCTGAACCTTATTCTGATGCTCTTCCGTGTTTTTAAATTTAGAAGAATAATCGGCCATATAGGGCGAAACAATTAAACGACCAGAATAATCATTTAATCTTTCTTTAGCCCAACTAACCGCTCCCATCATATTTAAACGGCCCACCCCCAATTTGCCAATATAATCCGGATTAAAATTATTAATATTATCAGTGCTTCGGAGCAAAATATTAGTAATCTCATCCCGACTTAAATTTGGATTAGCCTCCTTAATTAAGGCCAAGGTGCCAGAGACTAGCGGAGTCGCCATCGAAGTCCCAGACCAATAACCACCAAAGGATTTATTGTATTCTTCCCCGGCCGCTGGATTATAGGTTAGAGTGCCAAAAAAACTCACCCCTGGAGCAGAAATATCAATACAATTAGAACCATAACTAGAAAAAATAGCTTTCTGATCCATGGTATCAGTTGCCGCCACGCCAATTACTAAATTTTCACCATTATCACCGTCATAACAAGCCGGATAGAAAGGCGTCTTATCAATATTTACACCATGATTAGCACTCTGATCATTGCCAGAAGCTGCTACTACAATCACTCCGGCGCGATAAGCTCGCTCCAGAGCTTCTTTTAGGCCCTCACTATAGCTCTGAGCAGTAAAACTTAAATTAATAATATCTGCTCCATTATTAATAGCATAATCTATCGCTCTAATCACGTCACCCATGCGACCACTACCACTATCGTCCAGAGCCTTTAAGGCCATGATCTTCGACTTCCAAGTCACGCCCGCAACACCAAAGCCATTATTACCCCGGGCTCCAATAATCCCCGCCACCATAGTACCGTGAGAGACACCAGGACTATTAAAACCAACCGAAAATTTTGGTGACGGGTCGGGCACATTAGCCACAAAATCCCAACCAGAAACATCGTCGATAAAACCATTATGATCATCATCAAGACCATTATTAACGATCTCATTCTGATTAACAAAAATATTTTCCGCCAAATCAGGATGACTAATTTGAATACCAGAATCAATAATGGCGATCACAATATTGGGACTAGAATTGATTTTTTCCCAAGCATCATCAGCCTTAATCTTTTCCAAATACCATTGATTGTGATAATAAGTGTCGTTAGGGAAAAAAGCCGCCCCGACCATTTGGAGTGGCGTAGCTAATATAAGCAAAAATATTAAAATTTGATTGATTTTTTTAAACATATTACTCCCATTCTATCATATTGAGCCAAGTAAAGGCAAATTAAAAAAATGCCCAAAACCTGGCATTTATTTTTCAGTCCTAACAATAATTATTTATAGACTTTTAATTTCCCGTAAAGTTTCGACAGCGCACTTTCTCCAGCTAAAATCGGCCGCTCGTGTTAGTCCTGACTGAGACAATTTAGTACGCAAACCGGCGTCAGTCAAGATAGTTTTTAACTTTTCCGTGATATCTTCCTTATTATCTTTATTAAAATAAATCGCTGCCTCCCCGGCTACCTCTCGGAGCACCGGAATATCAGAGACGGCTGTCGGTAAACCACAAGCCAGAGCCTGCATCACTGGAATACCAAAACCTTCGTGTCGCGACGGGAAGACAAAAGCGGTAGCCCCGTTATAAATTCCAGGGAGATCAGCTTCGGCTACCCAGCCCAACATAATCACCTCGGAATTTAAATCATATTCCTCAATAATATATTTAATTTCATCGTAGCCATAACCGGCATGTCCAATCAAAACCAATTTAGTTTTTATCTCCGGATGATTTTCTTTGAGGAGGGCTAGGGCCTCAATCAACATGGGAATGTTTTTTTTCTTTTCCAAACGGCCCACAGAGAGTAAATAAGGAAAGTTCAAACCATATTTATCTAAGACCTGATCCACTTCAACTCGATTATCAATCTTTTTATAAAAAGAATCGTCATAGCCATTATGAATAACTACAATCTTTTTCGGATCAGCCTTGTAAACACTAACAATTTCTTTTTTAGTATTATGAGAAACGGTAATTACTTTTTTGGCGTGATGGAGAGCATAACGAGTCGACCAATCTAAGTAAGCCGTCGAATCATATTTGAAACCTCGTCCAGTCATGAACAGAACATGCTTGATAATAAAAACAATGATAAACCGCAGGAAATGATTACCTCTGTCCACTGTTTGTTCAGTATAAACTGCCCCTTCTTTTTTGAAGGCGATATCATGGATAGTGGTAATAGTCCGGCGGGGTCGAAAAAACGGAATGGAATGAGCGGGCACAAACAAAACTTGAGGCCGATGCCAAATCATTTCGATACTTAGCCGACCGAGAGTCCAGAAATACTGCCAAGGCCAACGTAAAACCTTGCCGGTAAAATTAGGATGGCGATCGATAATTTCCTGTAAATCAGCCCCAAATGGTTGATCGGAATAGAGCCAATATTGATTTTCAGAATCAATTTCAGCCATATTCTTAATCAAATAATAGGAATACCATTCAGTCCCCGTCTTGTAGGTTCGATTAGCTCTGGAGGCATCAATGCCAATAGTCATATAATTACTTAGCTGCCAAAATACTGCGCTTGTAGGAGTCTAAATTATCCAAGGCAATACCGGTTCCTTTGGCTACACACAGCAATGGGTCATCAGCAATATAAGCTGAAACACCAATCGCTCGAGAGAATAGTTGATCAATGTTGCGTAGTAGTGCACTGCCACCAGAAATCACAATCCCTTTATCAATAATATCGGCTACTAATTCCGGCGGAGTTTCTTGTAGAATTCTCTTAGTGGCATTTAAAATTTCTTCCAGCTCTCCCTGAATTGCTTCGGTCACATCATCACTGGTAATAGTAATAGTCCGCGGTAAGCCATTAACCGAATCGCGACCATTAATTTCCATACTGAGCTTTTCCTCATCTGATAAAAATAGAGCGGAACCAACTTTAATCTTGATCTCTTCCGCTGTTCTCTCGCCAATCACTAAATTATGTTTCTTTTTAATATATTCTAAAATCGCCATATCAAACTTATTACCTCCAACTCGGACGGAAGTTGAGGCCACAACGCCACCCAAAGAAATAACGGCCATCTCGGCTGTCCCGCCACCAATATCCACAATCATATGACCCGCCGCGGAACTAATTGGAATATCAGCTCCAATTGCCGCCGCTACCGGCTCTTTGATAATATAAGCCGCTTTAGCCCCCGCCGCTAGTGTCGCTTCAATCACCGCCCTTCTCTCAGTCGAGGAAATACCAGCTGGCACCGCCACCATAACTTCCGGACGAAAAATTCTTAGCCCTCCCAGAGTTTTATTAATAAAATAACGAATCATAGCTTCGGTCGTTTTGTAATCCGCAATCACTCCGTCCTTCAGGGGACGTAAGGCGACAATAGTATCTGGAGTCCGACCTAACATGTCTTTTGCTTCATTACCAACCGCTAAAATCTTTCGATCATCAACCGAAACTGCCACCACACTGGGTTCGTTGATCACAACGCCTCGTTTGGGGAGATAAACTAGAGTATAGGTTGTTCCTAAATCGATTCCAATTCGCTTAATAAACATATAGTTTTCTTTATAAGATATGACAATATTAGCTCATAACCACCAAATAGTCAATAAAAGCGATATTAAAAAAGACCTATGTATTTAGGCCTAATAAACGATACATTGTTTCACGAGACCCACCTCAAAGCCCAGACAATAATTCATCCAAACTAACGCCATCTTGATTTATTTCAGTAAAATCAATAATTTTTTCCCAAGATGGATCTCCCCATGATATAATTAAATTTTCCATATTTTTATCATTAATAAAAAGCATTATTATTTTAACAAAAGAGACTAGTTTTGGCTAGTCTCTTTTAAATATCTCAAATATTAAAGCTTACTTCTCCATCTTCTTGGCGAATCCCTCGAAAGCCTTCAGAACCTCCACTGGAGTTACAAACACCACAGTATTGGATTGATCAGATGATAAGTCATTAATTGACTGCAAAGTTCTAAGATGAAGAGCTCCAGTTGAAGCTGCTAAAATCCCAGCCGCCTTAGCAATGTTTTCCGAAGCGGCTACTTCACCTTCAGAATTAATAATCACCGCTCGCTTCTCCCTCTCTGCCTCGGCCTGCTTAGCAATAGTGCGCTCCATTAATTCTGGCAAAGATACATCTTTCAATTCCACATTGTTAACCTTAAGACCCCAATCAAAAGTTTCCTTGTCGACAATCTCTCTAATCCGATCGGCGATCTTGTCACGTTGTGACAACAGTTCATCTAAAGTCACTTCACCCACAATATTTCTCATCGTAGTTTGAGCATACTGAGAAATGGCATAATAGAAATTCTCCACCTCGATAATCGCCTTAGCTGGATCAGAAATCTTGTAATAGATTACGGCATTAACCGTCACTGGCACATTGTCCTTGGTAATAGCTCTTTGATCTGGCACGTCAACCGCCTTGATACGCATATCTACTTTTTGGAAACTTTGAAACACCGGAATCAATATTTTCCAACCAGGATTCATAATACTGGAAAATCTTCCCATGGTAAATTTGACACCGCGCTCATATTGATTAATCTGTTTCAAACTCGATAGGATAAAAACTCCGACGATAATTAACAAAACAATAAATCCAGGCATAGTTTTTGTAATTAATTATATTAATAAATAAATTATTCTTTCCGAAGAGCCTCAATCGGATCCAGCCTGGCCGCTCTCTTAGCCGGATAAACTCCAAAAAATATACCACAAGCAAAGGCAAAAATCAACGAAACGACAAAAGCTTTAAGGGGAATAGAAAATATCCAATGAAAGCCAGCGGCATTGGCCCCCACACTAATCAACCAAGACAACAAGATGCCAGCGATAATACCCAAAATTGCCCCCACCATAGTGATGAGCACCGCCTCGACTAAAAATTGGATCATTTTTCCAAATTTTATTCTGGCCACTGCTTTCTATTTTATCAGTTATTTTCTCCTGTGTCAAGTTAGAGTTTTCATCATGTCCTCCATGGTAGAGACCCGAAAATCATCCTTGGAATGATCAGTAATATCATGATTAGTGCGCAAGACATATTTAATCTCTTCGGCGGTATCAGCTACAACACTAGCACTTCTAAACTGATGCACCATATACATCAAATAATCGATACCCATAATGCGCTTCTGCAAAGTTCTCACGGGAACATAAATATAATCGTCAAAGTCCATGCCCATGGTAGCTCCCTTAGTTTTAGCGACACCAATAACCTTAAACTTTGATTTTCGCAGAGTAATAGATTTTCCAATGGGATCATTAATCACCAAAAAGTTTGTCTTTCATTTTGCTTCCCAAAACTACCACCTGAGCTAAAGCCTTATCATCTTCGTCCGAAAAAAAATTTCCCAAAGCAATTTCAGTTCTATCAATCTGAGCATAATCAGCACTGACGCCAAAAATAAAAGCCTTACGCGCTTCATTACCATAACTCACTTTTTCTTGACTCAAGATGGCGCCATAGCCACCACTAATATTTGATAATTTTTTTACATCTTCCACGTCCTTTAAGGTCATAGAGGTAACCTGAACGCTGGAGGCAATAGCCATCGCACTGTCAGTTTCGCCCGAACTACCTTTTTTATTAGTTGGAACTCGCACTTCAGTCTGAATAATGTCCGTGCCAAAAGATTGTAATTGATCTACTAACAATCCCCTAATTCCCTCGCCGGCAGAATAAACGATAATCACACTGGCGATACCAATTGCAATACCTAAAACCGTCAATAATGTCCGAGATTTATTAGACACCATTGATTGCAATGAAATACGAATAGAAGTGATAAAATTATTCATAGCTTAAAGCTTCTACCGGCTCCAAACGACTCGCTTTGCGCGCCGGATAAATTCCAAAAATTAAACCGATTAAAGTGGACACTGACAAGGCTAAAAGTACCGAAGAAAAAGTAATTACCAGTTGGTAATTATAACCCAAACTATTAACCACTAAATATATTAGCCAGGATAAAATTATGCCAAAAATAACTCCGATGGTACCACCAATCAAAGTGAGCGATATAGCTTCTAAAATAAATTGGGAAATAATATTATTATTATTAGCTCCTACCGCTTTGCGTAAACCAATCTCCCGAGTTCTTTCATTAACACTAATCAGCATAATATTCATAATACCAATTCCACCCACAATTAAAGAAATAGCCGCCATGGCGATCAAGAAATAGCGCAAAGCATTGGTGATAGTAGTAATCATATCGAGGGCCTGAGCCATACTTCGCACCGAAAAGTCATCATTAGTTCCAGTTAAATCAGTGATCTCATGCCGATCGCGTAATAGAGCCACAACCGAAGACATTACTTCGGTTACATTGGCTTCATTGTCCACCTTAACTCTAATAAAACTTAGATAATTAACACCGCTAATTAGTTTTTGCGTAGTGTGCAAAGGTATATGAATTTGATCATCATAGTCCACAAACAAGACTTTACCCCTTTTAGCCATAACCCCGACCACTTCAAAAATTTGTTTCTTAATTTTTATCTGTCTACCCACCGCATCCGAGTCACCAAACAGTTCCTGTTTGACAGTCGCACCTAGAACTACTACCCTGGCCATATTTTTATCTTCATCAGCGGTAAAGAAACGACCCTGTAATATTTCACCCCCCTCAGTATCTAAATAACCAGCCGAAGTACCATCAATGTTAGCCTCATAGCTAACATCACGCCAAGTAGCGGTGGCCAGAGATCGAGAGTAGCCAGCCGCTGCCACCACATGGGGCAATTTTTCGATGGCGGTCATATCATCATCAACCAAAGTGGTAATCACTACCCCCATCGCCGTAGCTGGTGGACCACTGGACTCTGATTTACCTGGTAAAATGCCAACTAAATTACTCCCCGTACTCTTGATCTGATCTAATATTAAACTCTGGGCACCTGAGCCCAGAGAGATTATCAAAACTACTGCCCCCACTCCAATAATAATCCCCAACATAGTTAAAAAGCTTCGGCCTTTATTAGCCAGAAGCGCTTTAATAGAAATCCTGATTGATTCTCTGATTGGGAAAACCATATAATTATTTTAAGACATCGCCATCTTGAGCAAAACGACGATTAGCCACCAGCTCATCGCCCACTATCAAACCATCCTTGATCCGTAAAATTCGTTTCGCGTGTTTGGCGGTATAAGTTTCATGAGTCACTAAAATAATAGTATTACCGGCGTCATTGAGCCGTTGCAGAATACCCATAATCTGGATACCAGATTTAGAATCTAAATTACCGGTCGGTTCGTCAGCAAAAATCACCGATGGTTCGTTGACCAGCGCTCGCGCGATAGCCACTCGTTGTTTTTCACCACCAGAAATTTGGTTGGTATAATAATGCAACCGATGCCCCAAGCCCACACTCTCCAAAACCTCTTTAGCTCGAGCATCGGCATTATGACTATGGTCAGAATAGATTAGTGGCAGCTTTACGTTTTCCAGAACAGTGGTGCGCGGCAAGAGATTAAAGGCTTGAAACACAAACCCAATTTTATCATTACGAAACTGAGCTAATTGATTATCATTTAATGAGGTCACATCTTTATCTTCTAATAAATACTTTCCTGTTGAAGCCCGATCTAAAAGACCCATGATGTGCATCAGAGTACTCTTACCTGATCCAGACGGCCCCATAATAGAAACAAATTCTCCTTTAGCAATATCAAAAGACAGACCATGGAGAACTTTGGTCACCACGTCACCACTGACATATTCTTTTCTCAAGTCACGGACGGAAATCAACATAATTTTATTGACCTTTTTTAACAAAAGTAACAACAGCATCGCCCTCCTTTAATTGATCGGAAATTACCTCTATCATGCCCTCATTACCGCTCAAGCCAACAGTTACTGGAATTTCTTCCAGCTGATTTTTAGCCCGCAAGACTCGAACAAACTTACCATCGCCAGTTTTTTCTAGAATTGCCCGAGAAGGTGCTGCCAAAACATTATCCTTGCTGTTAGTAGTAATTACCACATTAGCCGTCATGCCGGATTTGATATCTGCTAAAGTAGTGGGGTCATCAGTTAATCTAATTTTAACCTTATAATAAATTACGTCCTGAATAGCGGTTGAAGCTGGTTCGATGAAATAAACCACTCCCTGAAACTTACGGTTCTCCCCAAAAGCATCAAAGGTCACTGCCACTGAGTTGTTAACTTTAACCTTAAAAATATCCGACTCGGAAATATCCACCTCAACTTCAAAATTATTTTCTGTTAACATAACAACCACGGCCTTGGCCGAGTTAACCTGTTCACCAATTTCATAATTAATCTTAGTGATTTGACCATCCATTGGCGCTAAAATTATATTATCAGCCACTTGTTTTTTGATTAAATCTAAATTGGCCTCAGCCTGAGACACCTGAGCCTTAGACAAGGCAACGTCTTCAATCCGAGCCGAGGTTTTAATACGAGCCAATTGTTTTTGCGCTACATCCCCCGCCTCACGACTAGTATCTACCCGAGATTGAGCGGAAGCTAATTGCTGTCGACCACTAATCTGAGCTGAATTTAAAGCGTTCTGAGCTGTGTTAATAGCATCCGATAAGCCAACGACCGAAATCTTAAGAGCATGATCGGCGGTTTGCACAGCCGAAATCCCAGCGTTAATTATTCCAATATGATTATTAACATTGGTTTTAAAAGTATCCAGGGCCGTTTGGGTTAGAACCGAGGTAATAATAGAATCCTCTAGCACGCTAAAAAGATTACTCATGGTTTGAAAAGTAGCATTTAAATAAGTTAGAGAACTAACTACTCCTTTATTCAAATTAGCATCGCTAGAATTACTTCGAGCCAGAGCTAAATCAGCTGCGGCCAATGGTTCTAACACCAAAGACTGGGCATAATAATTATTAGCGTTATATAAGTAGGAGGTATTTTTAATACTCAAAAAGTTTTTAATGTCGTTGTCGCTTAAAATCCGATCAGCATAATCCAGGGCGACACCCGCAGCAGTAAACCTAGCCTCGATTGTCGTCAATAAACTACTCCGATTATTATTAATCGACTGCTGATAAGTATTAACTAGTGGGCTAGGAGATTGCAGGTCAGATAATTTTTTTTGAGCCTGAGCGGTATTTTCAGCCACACTATCCTGAGTTTTGCTGTAATCCTCCTGCGCCGCTAGATAAGAAATCCGAGCTGAGTTAGCCTGAGCTTCATAAACGGCTATTTCGCTAGCAGTTGAACCAGCCAAAAGCTTACTTAAATTAGCTCGAGCTACATTCAAAGATGATAGGACTTCTTGTTGCTTAATTAAAAGTGAGCTTTGATCGAGTTCCGCTAAAAGCTGATCTTTTTTAACCAAATCACCAACCTTAACAGCCTTTTTACTCAACTTCCCTATTTGCGGAAAATTAAGTTCCAATTCTTTTTGGGCCTTAACCGTTCCCACTTCACTAACCGTCTGGACTAATTTACCCCGCTTTAATTCTACGGTAGTGTATTCGGCTTGCGGTTGGCGACTGTTTCGCCATAATAATAGTCCAATGCCAACAATTATTACTCCGGCTATAATTATTATCCACTTTTTTTTCATATTGAAAATTTAATTAATATTTTTAAGAAATTTTATTTAAAATGGCACTAAAAGCTTTCTGTTCTGACTCACTCAATCGCGCGACATGCTTCTCCAGATCAGCCACGATTCGCTTGAAACTATTTTTTAACAAAGTTCTTCCGGCGGCTGTGATTTGTAATTTAATCGTCCGTCTATCAGATTCGTTTCCCACTCGAGTAATAAAGCCTCGGGTCACCAGAGAATTAACCAAAGAAGTGGCCGAAGGCGGAGTAATATGTAAAAAATTAGCAATTTCCTTCATATTAACCGATCCGTTCTCTTCCAAATAATGCAAAGTATGCATATGCAAAAAAGAGCAATCGGTTAAACTGCTTTCAGCCCGGGCTCTTTCTCGCAAAATCTGTCCAGCGTTAAAAATCGAGCAAATTAATGATTTAGTCAAAGCACTTTTCATAATTAATTAGAAGCTATAATAGTTAGACACTCTAATAATAACAAAAAGTCATTATACTGTCAACCACCTAAATCAAACTACTCCAAAACCAAATCGTTTTCTTCAGCATCTTCAGCTGAGGCGTCACTAACTTGTTTGTTTCCAATAATTTTTTCAACATGATCAGCAAATTCAGTAATATCCAATTCACTCTTTAAAAAATAATAATTAGCGCCCAAACCAATACTTCTAGCGCGTGAATCTTCATCGCTTAAATCAGTAAAAATTAAGACCTGAATATCCGCTGTTTCATCATCATGCTTCAGTCTCTTTAATATTTCCAAACCATCTAATTTAGGCAAAACTAAATCCAAAATAACATAGTCCGCTTTAGTCTTCTTAACTCGAGCTAATAAGTCTTCAAGTTCTTCATCAGCCGCACTAATCTCCACGTCATAACCATCGGAAGTAAAATGATCTTGGAGACCATATAATATTCCTTCTTCGTCTTCAATGATAAAAATTTTTTTAGACATAAATTTAAATTTTATTGTTATGTTGTTTAATTAATTTTAATTTTACTTAGGATAGCTTCGGCCTCCCCTACCCCATATTTTAATTGGGGCCAAAATTCTAGGCCATCATTTTCGTGTCGTGGAATAACATGAAAATGAAGATGCGGAATAATCTGACCAGCCACCGGATCATTGTTTTCATAGACATTATAGCCCGACACTCCCAAATTATCTTTTAGGCTCCGCCCCACCTTCTTAACAGTCATCATAGTAGCTGCTAAAACATCTCCGGGAGTATCTTCGAAATTAACAAAATGTTTTTTGGGCATAACCAAGGTGTGGCCAAAACTATGAGGATTAATATCCAGGAAAGCCATAGTGGAGTCATCTTCATAAACTACTTGGGCCGGAATCTCACCATTAATTATTTTACAAAAAATACAAGCCATAATATTAAACAATTTTATAAGGCGAAGCGGGGTCAATTTCCCAGCGAATTTCATCAATTTCTTCCGCCTTATCAACGCCTTTATACAATTTATCCGGTAAATTAATCGACCAAGAACCAGCACTGGAAAGACATTTATAACCATGGACTACTCCCGGGGGAACAATCACGGTGCAAGGGTTAGATTCTCCCACCACAATTTTTCGATATTCACCCTTAGTATCTGAACCTGCTCGTCTATCCCATAAATGGAGTTCAAAATCGCCTGGACCAGCAAAAATAAATAGGTCACTCTGACTAACATGTTCATGCGGACCACGGACTACACCGTTTTTAGTGTAACTAAGGTAGGACATGGCTGGTTGATAATGATCCTGATCTTGACGATAAGCTTCAGTTAACCAACCGCGCTCATCCGTAAATTTTTGTAATTTTTTAAGTATCACACCGGTAATCATAATATTAAATTTTATATTTTTTTAAATCTGACTTAAGTAATAGGCCATTTTGGGCTCCAATTCCCGAAACTACGGCCGCCGTATTATAAACTCCCAAGAGCATCGCCCGCTTAATATCACCATTATACAACTCTATCCCCGCTAAAAAGGAAGAATGAAAAGCGTCGCCTACCCCAGTCGCATCTAAACGTTTTTGGTTACTAATAATATTTTGATGATAAAAACTAAAGCCATCATAAAAATCTGCCCCCTTTTTACCGCTAGTTATAACAACCATTAGGGGACCGAAAGACTTAATGATCTTTAATAAATTTTTAATGTTATTTAAAAACTTAAAATCATTGGCCCGATATTTACCCGTACTTAAGACCAATTCAATCGCTTCTTCCCGATTAACACAAAAAACATCGGTTTGTTTTAAAAACTTAGAAATCTTTTTAAGACCACCGGACAACTGGGCTTCACCTGGGTTCCAAACTTTCTTAGCCCGAGCCACCGAAAATATATCCCTCAAGTCTTCTTGCCAATAGAGCCCCGACAAAGAAGCGATATAAACCCATTTAGACTGTTTTAAAGCCGCCAAAATTTTGGCTCTGATTCTCAGTTCAGTATTGGCCCCTCGATGAGAGAAAATAATTCGTTCGTTACTTTTATTAATCACAATAAAGGAAAAACCGGTGGTGTTATTTTTAGCTATTTCTACTAAATCTGTGGCCACCTTACACTGCTTTAAATTGTCCACAACATTTCGTCCCCGCTCATCACCGCCAACGCATAAAACAGCGGCCGTTTTAAACCCCAAGCCGCTTAAATTAACGGCGGTATTAGCCGCTCCACCACCAAAAGTGGAATAAACTCGGTCAATTCCAATTTTAGCCCCATATTCAAAGGCAATTAGCTTTTGGTGTAAGACGTCCTTTTTACTCCGCAGAACCAATCCAGCATGGGTATAAAAAGAAAAATCTTCTGTGCCACCACCAATAGTAATAACGTCGTATTTCATAAATATTTAAATAATTCCCTAAAATTATAGCACAATCCTAACGTTTATCCAAGAAAATCGGCTTTAACCTGGTCGTAGTCAAATTCATCAGCCAGAAGAATAAAAAGATAATTCCCAGGCTCCAAAATAGCTCTAATCCTAATCCGCGCCAAAAATTAGCTTGCCCCAAGAAAAAATGCTGTTCTGATAGAAAATTACTTAAGTAAAAGAAGTTATAAAGCTCCAGATTATAAAACAAAGTAGCAAAAAATGTCAGAGCCAAAAAAGAATAAGCGGAATGATTAGTAAACCAATTAGCCAGCAAAAAATCAGCTAAAATTACCACCAAAAAAAGGGATAAAGTATAACAACCAAACAACCTAAAAGAAAAAATATCAATTAATAAACCCAGCGCCAAAGCCCCCAAAATTACCTTTTTAAAATCAAAGAAAAACAGAGCTAGAATTAAAACCAAGAGAATTAAATTAATTCGACTAAAAAAATAGGGGGCAGAGTTTACTAGGGCCAATTGTAAAAAGGCCACCAAAAATAAAACTAATACCAACAAAATAACTATAAAATATCTTTTCATACAATTAAACTAAGGTAAAACTATTGATACCACTTTCAAATTATCAAAATTAACCAATGGCTCGACATTAATATTCTGCCAGACATCATTTTCATTGTTATTAATCTGACTGACACGCCCCAAAACTAACCCGGCTGGAATATCTTTCTCCAAACCAGAAGTTACCACAATATCACCCTGATTAATCTTCTCGGTTTGACCAACAAAATTAATTTTAACAGTCAATCCAAGATCACCTTCGGTCACTCCAATTGTGCGATTTTGATTTAAAACACTAACTGCCAATTTACAAGAATTATTAACCAATAAACAAACTCGAGCCGAATTTTCTTTAACCTCCAAGACTTTGCCCACCAATACCCCCTGACCATTAATTACCGCTAAACCCGGGATTAATTTATCATTTTTACCTTTATTGATAATAATATTCTGACCATATTTGACTGAGTCCAAAAAGTTTTCTTGAGCCGTCACATTAGCCAAAATATAATTAAACTGTTTTTGATTAAAAAAATTGAGATATTCTCGCAACTTCTGATTTTCATTTTCTAAGTCTTTGAGCCGAGCATTTTCTACCACCAAGGTGCTCATCTGACCCTCTAAATAATTAATTCTAGATTTTAAATCATCAACTGAAACTTCACCACCAGAACTTTGCTTCCAAGTCGATCCTAAATTATGGAATTTAGTAAAAATTGGCTGACTAATATTAACAATCAAGCGCTCTATTGTCCCCAAAGCACCGATAAAATGCAAAAAAATAAGTAGTCCAGCAACTACTATTATTTTGATATGCTGTTTTATTCGATTCTTAAACATATTACATTATATTGGGCAAAACCATGACCTTTGCTAAAAGTTTTTCATCAGCAAATAAAAATCCAGTACCCCGGGCCATACAAGTCAAAGGATCGTCAACCACCACTACCGGAATTTTAGCGGCGGCCGAGATTAAATCAGCTAAACCATAAAGCAAGGCGCCGCCACCAGTTAAATAAATACCGCTTTCATAAACATCAGAGACTAGCTCTGGTGGAGTAGACTCTAAAGTTAACTTAATATTATCAACCATCTTATTAACTGTTCGACTCAAAGCTTCTCTAATCTGATCATCACTAACCATAATAGACTTAGGTAAGCCATTAATTAGATCCCGACCGCGCACTTCTATTTCTCGCTTCTCCAAAAAAGGCACCACCGAACCAATTTGAATCTTAATCTTCTCGGCCAATTGTTCACCAATTAACAGATTAAATTCTTCCCGAATATAATCAATAATATTATTATCAAATTCATTGCCGGCAAACCGTAGTGATTTATAAGACACCACACCGCCCAAAGAAATAACGGCGATATCGGTTGTGCCACCGCCAATATCAACCACCATGCTAGCGGTCGCATCGAGCACTGGTAGACGAGCTCCAATAGCTGAGGCCATAACTTCTTCCACTAAATAAACCTTACGGGCGCCAGCTGATTTAGCCGCATCTTCCACGGCTTTCTTCTCTACTTCGGTAATGTCGAGAGGGATACCGATAATTACCCGAGGACGAGGTAACAAAGAAAAATTTTCACTATGAACTTTTTTAATAAAATATTTCAACATCTTTTCCGTTACTTCAAAGTCAGAAATAACACCATCAATTAATGGTTTAATGGTTTGGATGTGACTTGGGGTTTTACCCACCATTTTTTTAGCCTCCCGCCCAATTTCTAAAATTTCTGTCGTGCGACTATTAATAGCCACGACCGAAGGCTCATTAATAATAATACCTTTTTTATCAACATAAACCAGAGTGTTCTTAGTTCCTAAGTCTACTCCTAAGTCATGACCAAAACGACTGAATTTTGCGAGTAATCCACCAAACATAATTAACGTTTAAATTGATTAATGATTTGATCCAGTGGGATAATCTCCATTTGATCACTGGTGCGAGCTTTAAGTTCAACTCCGCCCCGCTCTAGGGTTTTGCTGGAGACTACTAAACGATAAGGACAACCGATTAAGTCAGCATCGGCAAACTTAGCCCCAGCCCCAACATCTTCTCGATCGTCAAACAAAACTTCAATATTATTATTAATTAATTCTTGATAAATAGCAGTAGCGGCTTTATTCTCTTTCAGTGACAATAAATGAATCTTAAAAGGCGCAATACTCTCCGGCCAAATAATTCCTCGTTCATCATTAAAAACCTCCACTATTGTTCCCATTATTCGGCTCGGACCCATCCCATAACACCCCATAATCACCTCCTGCGAATCGCCATTCTGATCCATATATTTCATATCAAAAGCACTGGAGAACTTAGTTCCTAATTTAAAAATATTACCAACCTCAATCGCCTTGGCCTCAGTCAAATCAGCTCGCTTACAAACTGGACAAAAATTATGTTCGGCAATAATTTCTCGATTAACGGCCACCTGGCAATCGGGACAAATATAAACATGGTCTTCACCGGCTTCAGTTAAGGTTTGAAATTCATGAGAAAATTTAGAAAAAGCCCCGCCCGAAGAATAGGTCAGATAGGTTAAATCTTTTAGTCCCAGACGTTCATAAATTCTGAAATAGGCAGCCTTAACTGTTTCATAATATTCATCTAAATCAGCCTGATCAGTGTGAAAGGAATACATATCCTTCATGATAAATTCCCGACCGCGCAACAAACCAGCCTTAGCTCTTTTTTCATTTCTAAATTTTACTTGAATCTGAAAAATAGATTTTGGCATTTCCTTGTAGGAACATAAAAACTTTTTAGCCAGTGGTGTCACAATCTCTTCATGAGTTGCTCCCAGCGCATATTCCTTATCATCATTTCCAGTTAATTTAAACAGCACATCAAAATTATCCCAACGATCAGTCGCCTGCCAAACTTCTTTTGGGGTTAAGGCGGTCATCAGAACCTCTTGACCGGAAACTGTCGCCATCTCTTCTCGGACAATATTATTAATTTTATTTAAAACTCTTAGTCCTAAAGGCAAAAAATTATACATTCCCGCCCCCACTTTATCAATAAAGCCGGCTCGAATCAAAATTTGAGCATTAAAACTAGTCTCATCTTTAGGGGTCTCTTTAGTTGTTTTAGTAAATAATTGTGATTGTTTCATAGATATAAGCTACCTTATTTCCTCATATTTTTCAAGGCCTCCTTAATTCGAGCCCCACTATCAATAATACTAGGAGAAATTGACCTTAAAGCCTCCCGGGCCTCGAGCAATGAATAACCCAAAGCTATCAGAGCATCAATCTCATCACTGCCAGATGAGGCCGAATAAGTATCATTTAAAGACTGGCCGCCTAGTTTAGCTATCTTGTTTTTCAGCTCTAAAACCAATCGTTCGGCGGTTTTTTGACCAATACCAGAAACTTTAGTCAGAAGTAATGAATCACCCCGAGCAATAGACTGAATGACCTCCTGCGAAGTAGCTACTGACAAAACACCCAGTGCCGATTTAGGACCAACGCCCGAAACTGATAATAGCATTTCAAATAATTCCAAATCTGCTGCCGCCCGAAAACCATATAAATTCAAAGCATCCTCTCGCACTTGTTGATAGATATAAAAAGCCTCCTCAGTATTAACTCGAGCTTCTTGTAAAAGTTTCTCGCTTAAATAAATACCATAACCCACGCCCGAAACATCCAGGATTAAGTAGCTATTGTTCTTATAGATAATGTTGCCCTTTAAATAGGAAATCATAATAAAATTATTTAACTCGGCGGCGCAGCACCGCTAGAACTGGAATATCTTTCCGACCAATATTGTTTAGATAAACTTTTTGACCACCACCGCCACCATGAGCTTCAAGCAATTCCTCGCCACTCTTTAGATCAATCATTTTTTCCGCTTTAAACTTGATTATATCATAAAATGGTAAAATAATCTCCAATTCATCACCCACCTTAATGGCATTATGAACCTGAACCAAGACTCCCTTTTTCTGGTCGCTTTTTATCACCTGACCACAAAACTCCCAATCAGGGGTATTATGAGAATTGGCGGTATTTTGCTCCGCCTTATCACCCATTAGAAAACCAGTGGTATAGCCTCGGTGAGTAACTTTTGTGTTCAACTCCGGAACCAAACCAGCAATCTTTTTCGGGTTATTTAGGGCTATCCGATAAATCCCCACAATATTGGCTAAATAATAGACGCTTTTAGCCCGACCTTCAATCTTGAAACTAGTGACACCGGCCTTAATCAACTCCGGCAAATACTCCAGCAAACAAAGATCCTTGGAATTTAACAAATAGGTACCATGAGGTTCTTCTACTAATTCCAGCACTTCGCTGTGACCCTGGGGTTTAATAAAAACTTCATATTCAAAGCGACAAGGCTGAGAACAATCCCCCAGATTAGCACTGCGTCCCATCATATCCTTGCTCAAAAAACAGCGCCCGGAATAGGCCATACACATGGCGCCATGGACAAAATACTCGAGCTCCATTTTCGGACAATCCTTATGGATCGCCTTAATCTCTTTGAGGGTCACTTCCCGACCCAAAATAATCCGACGTACTCCCTGCTTATACCAGAACTTGACCGCCGCTCCATTAGTACAATTAGCCTGAGTGGAAAGATGAATAATTACTTTGGGTAGATATTTTTTAACGAGCTCCAATACCCCAGGGTCAGACAAAATAATTCCATCGGGCTTTAATTTGTTTAACTTCTTCAGCCAACCCGGCAAGAGTTTGATATGTCTCTCATGAGCAAAAATGTTGATAGTGACATAAACCCGCTTTTTGAGAACATGAGCATAAGAAATGGCCTGCCCCACCCCCTTGAAATCAAAATCATTGATTCTGACCCGAAGAGAAAACTCCGGAATACCTAAATAAACCGCATCAGCGCCATAGGCCAAAGCTGTCTTCATTTTAGCTAAATTACCGGCCGGAGCCAGTAGTTCTAGTTTGGATTTAATCATAATACCACCAGTATAATATAAATCCCAAAATAAAAAAAGTTGACGACAAAACCATAAAATGATAAGCTATAATTAGTTATTTAAAAATCTATGTGCCATGGAAACCTACGACAGAAACAAAGCCAAAAAAATTTCTCGGGAAACAATTTCCGAAGATGTAGCTAATTACAAAAAGTCAACAATAGAGGAATCATTGAAGACGTTAGGAAAAAACGCGAGCCGTTAGAGATTATTAATTGGGAGGTATTTGAGGAAATACTTGGGAACATTAACAGACCAAATAAAAATCTAGCTCTAATTATTTACAGAAATTAAAAAGCACATTAAAAATAATCCATAAAGAAAGAGGCAAAAGCCTCTTTTTCATTGATCTTTACCTTTACTCATTGACAATACTAAACAAATATGGTACAATCAATCTATGTAAAATCTACTTTAACAAAAAAGGAGGGCGAAATGAAAAATATAAAAAATGAAACAGGAGAGCACCACCCCTTTAATCAAAATGATTATCTTGGTGGCAACAAACAAACTAACCCAAAGGCTAATTTATCGTTTAGCAGAACTATCAACTACGTTACCCACGACGGAGACTCTACCGGGACTCACTACATTCTGCTGAACCGAATGACAGAAGAAGAATTCTACTCAAAAAACAAAGAAGAAGAAATAAAGGTGAGGAATCACTTTTCGGCCACGGAGAAATTCAAAAGAGGCGATTTAAACCCTCACATTGAATAAGAATATAAAAAACCCTTGAACCAAAAATCCAAGGGTTTTTTCTTTTTGTCAGACTATTGTTTCAACTTAATTTTTTCGCTTACATCATGAACAAAATCAGTCTTCTTCATTTCCTTGTTATCCTGACTGCCCCGTTCTCTAATGACTAAATTCTCCGACTCCATTTCCTTGTCACCAATAACGAGCAGATAGGGAATTTTTTCTTGAGTTGCTTTTCTAATCTTGTTACCAACAGTCTCATTATGATCATCAACTTCCACCCTCAAACCCAAGGCCTTGAATTCCTCTTCTAACTGACGACAGAAATCAATATGTTTCTCTCCCACTGATAGTAGTTTAATCTGCACTGGTGACAGCCACAAAGGCAGAGCGCCCGCATAGTGCTCAATGATAATTCCCATAAATCTCTCCATGGAACCCAGCAAAGCACGATGAATGACCACTGGGGTCTTCTGAGTGCCATCAGCATCATCATAGTGCAATTCAAATCTCTGCGGCAATTGGAAGTCCAACTGAATAGTAGCCAGCTGCCATTGGCGACCAATAGCATCTTTGACTTTGACATCAATTTTGGGACCATAAAAAGCTCCATCACCCTCATTGATTTGATAATTTAAACCAGCTTTCTCCAGAGCCTCCTTCAGATTAGATTCGGCCAAATCCCAGGTCGCCTTTTCTCCCAAGAAGCTTTCTGGTCGAGTAGAAAGATGAATCTCATCAATTTGCAGATTAAAAATATTATAGATATTCTTGACTTTCTGTAATAAATCAGAGATTTCCGATAGAATCTGATCCGGACGAGCAAAGATATGGGTATCATCCTGGCTCAAACTTCGCACTCGAGTTAGGCCCTGCAGGGTACCTGATTTTTCATTACGATATAAGGTGGTAGTCTCGGCCAACCGTAAAGGTAATTCTTTATAAGAATGGATGTCGCGCTTGAAAACTAACATATGGGCGGGGCAATTCATCGGCTTGATTCCCATATCAATATCATCTTCAGCGTGATGCAAACAAAACATATCCTCTTGATAATGCTCCCAGTGACCGGAAGTTTTCCACAAGTCAGCATTTAATAAGTGTGGAGTTCTGATCTCTTGATAACCTTCGCCGTAAGAATATTCCCGGACAAATTTAATCAACTCCAACAAAACAATCATACCTTTGGGCAAAAAGAAGGGCATGCCCGGAGCATATTCGTGCATCATAAACAAATCCAATTCCTTACCCAACTTCCGGTGATCTCGCTTCTCGGCTTCCTCTATTAAATGAAGATAATCATCGAGCTCTGCCTTAGTCGCAAAAGCTAAACCGTAAATACGGGTCAACATCTTATTCTTTTCATCACCGCGCCAATAAGCGCCAGCTAGTTTATTTAACTTGAAACTACCGGGCAATATCTTGTTAGTGGACTCCACGTGCGGACCACGACATAAATCATCAAACTTTCCCACAGAATAAATACTAACTACCGATTCCCCCCGCTCTTTCAAACCCTCAATCAACTCTATTTTATAGGGATTGCCACTAGCCTGAGCTTCAGCCAAAGCTTCATCAATCTTTTTCTCAATTCTGACAAAGGGCAGATTCTGCTTCAAAAGATGAGACATCCTTTTTTCAATCTCCCGAAAATCAGCTTCATTGATTTTGACATCACCAAAATCAATGTCATAATAGAAGCCATTTTCAATGGCTGGACCAATCGCCAATTTGGCTTCCGGCCACAAATCCAAAACAGCCGCGGCCAGTAGATGAGCCAGGGAATGGCGCTTAACTTCGATGGCTACTAATTCTTTTTCCATATAATTTATTTTAATTTATAAATAAAAAATCTCGTTTTAGTAATCCAAAAAATGAATTGCTAGAACGAGATTTCCTCGCGGTTCCATCTAGTTTCCCCAATTAATTGGGGCACTTAATTGAGATTTAACTATTAATTTAGATCCTTGAAGTAAGGATTAACTGAATAAATCAGTTATTATGGTTGGTAGCCATAACAATCATTTAATTAAAGCTAATTATATTGTATCGGTTTTACTACTAAAAAGCAATACCTGCCAATAAGTGCTTAATTATCAGGTAGAAAAATAATATTACTAATATGGTGCCGACTTCTTTCATATTAGGTATAATTAACCACATGACTTTAGCAAAGTCAACCCCCTGGAGCTACTTGCTTCTAGCTGCCAACTGACCACAGGCGGCTTCGATGTCCGAACCAAAACGATAACGACTAGTGACTTTGATTTTGCGCTTCTGTAGAATCTTTTCAAAATTCTTAAATATCTTCTCATTGACTGGCTTGAAAACCGAGGTTTCATTATAATTCATCAAATTAACCACATAAAGTGGTTTATCCATAATGACTGCCAAGCGTTCGGCCGCTTCGTTACTGTCATTAATTCCCTTCATCAACATATACTCAAACATCACCTGACGATTAGTCTTTTCAATATAATAATCCACTGCTCGCAATAGTTGAACTAGGGGATTCTTTTTATTAACCGGCATCAAATCAGTCCGAATTTTATCATTGGCACTATGAAGTGATATAGCCAAATTGATCTGTAATTTTTCTTTGGCCAGGCGTTTAATACCATCTACTAAGCCTGAGGTCGAGATAGAAATATGACGAGCCCCAATATGCAGACCATCAACATCATTTAGCGTCCGAATAGCACTCATAACCTGATCATAGTTTAAAAACGGTTCACCCATACCCATGAAAACCACATTAGTGATTTTGGCCTTGAAATTAGTCTTTAAATATCTGGCCCAGAAGATGGCTTGCTCCAAGATTTCATTCTTATTTAAACTTTTTTCAAAACCGGAGGCGCCAGTAGCGCAAAAAGTGCAACCCAAAGGACAGCCCACTTGAGAGGATAAGCAGATAGTGTCTCGGCCTTCCTTGTGGCGCATTAGCACTGTTTCAATTTTGGCTCCATCCTCCAGCGTGATTAAAGCCTTAAAGGACTTTTTATCGCGCGCTGTTAACACTTTAGACTTAATAGCTAAGGGACATTCCTGGTTCAATTTTTCTCTCAAAGCCAAAGGCAAATTACTAGCCTGGCTCCAATCACTGATTAGATCGCCAAACAAAAGCTGTTGCGCTTGTTTCAAGCGATAGCTCGGTTCAGATTTAAGAATTTCGTAAAAATTATTGATATTCATATTTTAAGCCACATTTTTTAAGCGATTTTCAACTTCAGAACAAAATTTTTCCAATAAATTAGAAGACACCAATTCACCTGAATTTTTTAAACTCAGAAGATGTTCACTGGCATCATTAACTAATTTAGCTTCATCAATCTTATGACCTAAGCGTTTAGTGGCTTTGGCCAATAATTCTTCTAAGCGATCCTGAAAACGTTCCACTTTAGCCTTCTCGTCTTCTTCATCCGCGGTAAATTCCGTTTTCTGAGCTAAAAAATATTTTTCCAAATTATCAGAGAAAAACTTACTTAACTCCATTACACTTTTCTCATAATTTATTTTATCGGGATTAAAATTTTCTTTAAAACCATTATTATTCATATGTTTAAATAAAAATTAAGATTTAATTTGAAAGAAATTAAATCTTAATTGATAAAAAAATTTTCAAGTGAACTTATTTTACCTCCACATAAATTCTATCCACCAAAGCGGGGGAACGTTTCAAAAAAGTCGGGAAAAAACGGAGTTCAAAGCTATCAATCTCTTTAACCCCCTTCAAATAGTTTTCAATTTGAGCTTGGTTAAGGTTAACTAGTTTTCCTCTATCAATAAACTCGGAGTTAGCTGAAGCCACCCGGCTAGTGAAGTCAGCCTTCAGAGTAGCTACGCTACCATCTGAGTTATAACTTTGCAACTGATACTTTAGGTTGCTCTTATCCACCTCAGCCAAAGTTTGTTCACCAGCGACCGCCGTGGCTAGCTTTTTCTGAGCAATTTTGACAATATCATCACCTGAAAAAGAGATGACATTAACAATATTCTTAATTTTAACGGTAAATTGATCGGTTTTATCACCTAACTTAGCCTCTACCAACTCAATTTGAGCCGTAGCCGCGCTGGTTTCGTAAACCACCTGATCATAACCATTCTTAGCCCCCACCTTTTCCTTCACTTTCTTTACTAAAAGGTCATTCAACTCTTGGGTCGCTTTATCAATATCGGCCTGAACTATATATTTCTCCGAAACAGTATTATAAGTAAAGGCGACAGAACTTTCGGCATAAATCTTGTCCCGGATGCCAGCCCATAAACCTGGGATAGTAAACTTAGTCGGAGCAATGGCCATGTCAGCTCCCGGTTGGTCAGCGTAAACATCAGCCTCCACTGAACCGCCGGCCGGAACCGTAACATTACTTTTAAGACGGAATAGTTTATTATCAGTACTCAGTAGTCGAGTAGTAGCTATTAAAGCCTGACTCTTACTATAATTGTTGATAAGTTTAACTTTACCTAAGACCTCTTCGCCCTTCACCTCTTCTCCACTAGCCATATAAATTCCGGTTTCCTCCGCCTCAACCCTGGTAATATTACCCTTAAGCGATCGGTCGCTATTAATATTCTGGTTAGCCCCATAGACATCAACAATCAGGCTTTCGCTCACAGTTTCCTTGCTCGGGCTAACCACCACCGTTAATTTGACCATCACAAAATACAGAACTATCAAGACCAAAATACAGGCCAGGGCCACAAAACGGAAAGCTAATTTCCGATAAGTATTAACCGAACGATTAATCACGACATTATTTTCCGAACTATCAGTTTCTTTCACTAACTCATCAAATTCGTCTGTTTCTGGAGCTTGATGAGTGGCACTGAGAGATATTTTATCAACATCAGCTTGTTGGGACATCATTTGAAAAAATTGCTTCCGAGAATCAAAACTATCACCCAAAGGAACCACTGGGACATCTTTAGGAAGAGTAGCAACT
>PFAQ01000062.1:432-531 GCA_002778645.1 Candidatus Falkowbacteria bacterium CG10_big_fil_rev_8_21_14_0_10_39_9 | reverse complement strand
ACCGCCACACTTTCGGTTGCTGGCAGTCTCTCTAATTGAGGTTTTTCTACCATAGACAACAATAGTTCTCTAGCAGCATCAGGCTCGTGATTGACTGTT
>PFAQ01000062.1:186-328 GCA_002778645.1 Candidatus Falkowbacteria bacterium CG10_big_fil_rev_8_21_14_0_10_39_9 | reverse complement strand
TTCTGCATACACTTTAGCTCCAATTTCCATAGAGGTTTTCCATGCTCGGTTCACAGCCACTTTAAAAATCAATATATCTCCTTGAATAGCAGGCGCTTTAAAATCTACCGCATCAAAAGAAGCCGTCACGCATACTTTTCCA
>PFAQ01000062.1:0-147 GCA_002778645.1 Candidatus Falkowbacteria bacterium CG10_big_fil_rev_8_21_14_0_10_39_9 | reverse complement strand
TCCGCTACCAAGGCCCCTCCAAACATGGTGCCTTTAGCATTCAGGTCATTAGGAAAGACATGGTAGACTTGGTTTTCAATGCTTGTTTCTGTAACTTTTTTTCCCTTCATATATTTTTCTTTATCGCTTTTTTTCTAATTGTTTTGA
>PFAQ01000027.1 GCA_002778645.1 Candidatus Falkowbacteria bacterium CG10_big_fil_rev_8_21_14_0_10_39_9 | reverse complement strand
TTGTAAACGGCTGGTTTAAGGGTAATGGATTAGCTGATTTATTTTTTGATTTTAATGGCTGGTTGTATTTTTCTTTATTCTTTCCTTTTTATGAGGTTTTTATGATAAGTGACGGACGAGCGGATAATTGGCTTAGACTGCGCCAGATTTTAGTAATCATCGTGACCTGGTTGGCACTCAAAACTCTTTTACTCTTATATTTTTTTACTCATAATGTGCCCAGTATTTTACCGGACTTATACCGCTGGGTGAGACTTAGTGGGGTGGGAGAAATAACGCCAGCGCCAGGAGGGTTTTTTAGAATATTTTTTCAGTCACATATTTTTTTGTTATTGATTATTCCATTTTTAGATTTAAAATTTCATAAAAAAAATTCGTGGGGGACCTGGACAATATTAGTTTTATGTTGGGCGGGAATAATTGTTTCCATGTCGCGTAGTTTCTGGTTGGCCCTGCTGGCGATATTAGCTTTAATGCTGTTATTTATCTGGAAGCAAAAGGGAATCAAGGCGGCCTTAATTCATTCTGGTCGTTATGTTATTTTATTAGTTTTATCTTTGGCTTTGGTCTTTGCGGTCGCTAAATTTCCACTGCCCCCAGTGTCGGGCAATTTTGATTTATCTTTGTTTACTGATCGAGCTAACTTAGGTCAGAATGAATCGGCTATTTCTTCGCGCTGGGCCTTGCTAGATGCCTTAAAAGTGAAATTAGCTGAGCATCCAATTATCGGTTCTGGCTTTGGGGCTCTGGTAACCTACAAATCAAGCGATCCGCGGGTAGCTGAAACGACCGCCGATCAAATGTATACCACTTACTCCTTTGAATGGGGCTGGCTTGATGTCTGGGTCAAGTTGGGAATTTTGGGGTTGGTGGCTTATTTGTATTTGTTGTTTTTAATTATCAAGCGAGCTGGATTCAAAGAGATTGCTGTATCGCTCAGTGTTATCGCTTTAGTAGTGGCCAATATCTTTACGCCTTACACCAACCATCCTCTAGGTATTACCTGGGTGCTGTTGGCGGCTTTGTGGGTCTATAATCAACCGTTAAATAAAGATAAATAAATATGAAGAAATATCTGTTAGAAATTACTGTCTTTGTTAGTGGCACAGTGGTGATGGTGTTTGAACTGGTTGGTTCGCGTTTGGTAGCGCCTTATTTAGGTACCTCTATCTATGTTTGGACAGCCCTTATCGGAGTGATTCTGGCTAGTTTAAGTTTGGGCTATTGGATTGGAGGGAGATTAGCGGACAAGTCCGCTTCTTATAATAATCTTGGTTGGATTATATTTCTGGCTGGCATTGGTGTGGTGATTCCGGCTTTTGTCAAAAACTTAGTATTTGAATCTTTTCTAGGATCTTGGAACCAAGTTGATTGGGCGGCTCTAATTTCGGCAATTATTTTATTTTCCTTACCTAGTTTTCTCTTGGGAATAGTGTCACCATATGCGGTGCGACTGAAGATCAGAGATCTAAACAATTCTGGTCAGATAGTCGGCAATCTTTATGCGCTATCGACGGCTGGTAGTATTGCCGGTACTTTCTTGGCTGGGTTTTTGATTATTCCTTTGCTCGGAGTAACTAAAATAATCTTTTTGTTGGCCGCCACTCTAGTTTTATTATCGTTTTTTCTGCTGCGGGAAAAACTCTGGTACCGCTTATTCGTCTTATTGTTTTTAATCTCTTCTATCTTTGTTGTTTCCTGGTTAGAGCAAAGACAGTATAAGCAAACCGGAGAAATATCTTTTAGTACGCCTTATAACGAGGTCAAAATTTTTTCCGGGACGGACGCTGAAACTGGCCGACCTACTTTGAATTTAGCTACTGACAGGTTTGGACGACAATCAACCATGTTTCTAGATGGAGATGATCTGTCAGCCGAATATACTCGCTTCTACCGCCTGGCCGAACATTTCAATCCTAACTTTCAAAAGACTTTGATGATTGGTGGCGCCGCTTATATTTATCCGGAATATTATTTGAGGCAATATTCTAGTTCCACAATTGATGTGGTGGAGATTGATCCCAAGTTAACAGCTTTGGCGCGGGAATATTTTTCCCTAAAGGATGATGCTCGGCTGAAAATAATTCATGATGATGGCCGAGTTTTTTTGAATCGTAATGAGATGAAGTATGACGTCGTTTTGCTGGATGCTTTTAATTCCATTTCTATTCCATCACAACTGGCTACCCAGGAAGCGGCCCAAAAAGTATCTGAAGCCCTGACTGATGATGGCGTGGTCTTGGTTAATATTATCTCGGCCGCTGAAGGCGAAAGGAGTTCATTCTTGCAAGCGGAATATATGGCCTACCAATCAGTTTTTCCGCAAGTGTTAGCTTTTGTGGTTAATAGCCCTGACAAGCCGGAACAAACTCAAAACATCATGCTGGTAGCTCTAAAATCGCCCCAGAAGCCGGTATTGTCCAGTTTAGATCAGGAACTTGATTCTTTCTTGAAACAGCTGTATAGAGGGAAAATTGAGCCTAACCGGCGAATGATTACTGATGATTATGCCCCAGTAGATCATTATATGTCCCAGGTTTTATTGTAGGGGCTGGTCTTGTCTTATTTTCTATAATATTGTATATTTAATAGCATCAAATTAATAAAAAATTTTAATAAAAAACAAACATTATGCCAGAACAACAAATCATTACGCCAGAGGGATACAATAAATTGAAAGATGAATTAGAGTTTTTATCCACTACTCGACGCCGTGAGATTGCTGATCGCATTGAGAAGGCCAAGGAGTTGGGTGATTTAAGTGAAAACGCCGAGTATACCGAAGCTAAAGACGCTCAAGCTTTAAACGAAGGCCGCGTGGCGGAGTTAACCGGCACCGTGGAGAATGTCTTGGTGGTTGATAAGAAGCAAAAAATTGATAACAAAGTAGCGATGGGTTCTACTGTTATAGTTAAATGTGATGGCAAAGAAAAGGAATACACTATTGTCAGTTTCAATGAAGCTAGTCCGGCTGATGGCAAGATTTCTAACGAATCTCCAATCGGTTTAGCTTTTCTAAACCGAGGTAAGGGGGAGGAAGTGGTAGTAGAAACTCCTCGAGGTGAAGTTAAATACAAAATTATCGATATAAAATAATCTATATGGAAGATATTACGCCAAACGCTATTCCGGGATCAGAAAGGGATGAACGTTTAAAAAAATTAGCTGTTATTAAAGAAAAGGGGCTTGATCCTTATCCTGCTAAATCTTGCCGCAATATTTCAGTGTCCGAGGTTTTGAGTGATTTCAGCGAACTTAATCGCACCCAAAAAGAATTTGTAGTAGCTGGTCGTTTGCGCACCCTGCGGGCTCATGGTAATCTGACTTTTGCTCATTTGCAGGACGGTAAGGACCAAATCCAAATCGCTATCTCCAGAAAAGAGGTGGGTGATGGAACCTACAAACTTTTTACCAAATTAATTGATATGGGCGACTTTGTGGAATTCAGAGGCGTCTGTTTTTTGACTCACAAAGGAGAAAATAGTGTGATGGCGCATGAATGGACACTTCTGACCAAGGCTCTAAGACCATTACCGGAGAAGTGGCATGGACTCAGTGATGGAGAGGAGAAACTCCGCCGCCGTTATTTGGATATTATGCTTAACCGGGAGGTTTATGAAATGATTGAAAAAAGAAGTAAGTTTTGGCAAGCTACCCGCAACTTCTTAAACGACCATGGTTTTCTCGAGGTTGAGACCCCAGTTTTAGAGACTATGACCGGTGGAGCTGATGCTAAGCCTTTTTTGACTCATCATAATGCCTTAGATATCGATGTTTATTTACGCATTTCTATGGGTGAATTATGGCAAAAAAAATTAATGGTCGCCGGATTCCCTAAAACCTTCGAAATTGGTCGTCAATTCAGAAATGAGGGAATGGATGCCGAGCATTTACAAGACTATAGTCAAATGGAATTCTATTGGGCTTATGCCAATTATGAACAGGGAATGGAGTTAACCAAAGAGCTGTACAAATATATTGCACAGGAGGCTTTTGGTACCATGAAATTTACCATCAAGGGTTTTGAGGTTGATCTATCCCAAAAGTGGGAAAGATATGATTATATGGAAACCGTTCAGAAATTTACTAGCATTGACGTCTTACATACCAATGAAACTGAGATTATTGCTAAGTTAAAGGAATTAGGCGTCAAATATGACGAAAAAGGCTTTAATATCACCCGGGCTATTGATAATCTCTGGAAATATTGCCGCAAGCAAATTGCCGGACCAGGATTTTTGATCAATCCGCCAGTAGCTATCTCACCTCTGGCTAAGAGAAATGAAACCAATCCTCAGATTACCCAGCGCTTCCAGGTGATTTTGGCTGGTTCGGAACTAGGTAATGGCTATAGCGAGCTTAACGATCCAATTGATCAGGAAGGTCGCTTTATGGAACAACAGAAATTACGTGAAGCCGGAGACGATGAAGCGCAGATGCACGATCATGATTTTGTTGAGGCGCTCGAATATGGCATGCCACCAACTTGTGGTTTTGGTTTTTCAGAGAGACTCTTTAGTTTCTTGATGAACAAGACTAGTCGTGAATGCCAGATTTTTCCGCTCATGAAACCTAAAAACGAATAAATTAGAAATACTTAAAGAGGCTTTTTTTAGAGAGTCTCTTTATTGTTTTATTAACCATGTTTTGCTACCCTAATAGTATCTAATTATAATCTTATGTTTAAATTTCGAAAAAAACTAAAAAATTTTTTTAAAGTTATCGGTCCGGGTGTGGTAACTGGAGCTGCCGATGATGATCCATCCGGCATTGCTACCTATACTCAAACCGGAGCTCAATTTGGCTATGGCCAATTGTGGACGGCCTTACTGACTCTACCATTTCTGACTGCCACCCAAGAGGCTTGTGCGCGCATTGGGGCGGTAACCGGGAAGGGGTTAGCGGCTAATATCAAAGAACATTATAATAAAAAGGTGCTATTTGCGGACGTTTTATTGGTTTTTTTGGCTAATACTATTAATATCGGAGCTGATATTGGGGCGATGGCTAGTGCTGCCCAATTAATTATCTCGATTAATTTTGCCATTCTAACTTTAGGCTTTACCGTTTTGATTTTAGTCTTAGAAATTTTTATCTCCTATCGCAAATATTCCAAAATACTGAAATGGTTAGTACTGGCTTTCTTGTCCTATCCCATTACGCTGTTTATGATTCATCAACCCTGGGCGACTATTGCTCGCGCCACCTTGATCCCCAACATTGAAATTAGTTTTGCTTTTTTCTTTATCATCACCGGTGTAATTGGTACCACCATCTCACCCTATATGTTTTTTTGGGAATCATCCCAGGAGGTGGAAGAATTGAAGGCTAAGCATTTGTATAAAATTCTGGGGATGCCGAGAGGTTTGAAAAATTTTCTGAGAAGTTTACGTTGGGATAATCTCTTCGGCATGCTTTTGTCTCAGTTTACCACTTGGTCCATTATCATTGTGGCCGCTACTGTTTTGAATCAAAATGGAATTACCAATATTGGCACAGCCGCTGATGCGGCTCGGTCCCTGGAACCACTAGTTAGTGGTTTTTCTAACGCTGGGTTAATTGCCAAGAGTATTTTTGCCATTGGAGTCATTGGTCTAGGTCTTTTGGCTGTGCCAGTACTGTCTGGGTCAGCTTCTTATGCTTTATCTGAAGCGATGAGTTGGAGAGAGGGTTTGAACTTGAAGCTCAAGCGGGCTCATGGTTTTTATGGAGTGATTACTATTGCTACCTTGATTGGACTGATGATTAACTTTATTGGGATTGATCCAATTCGAGCCTTGGTCTTTACCGCTGTGTTTAATGGCGTGGTATCAGTCCCATTATTGTTTTTGATTGCCAAAATAGCTCGGAGTGAGAAGATTATGGGGAATTATCGTAGTGGCCAGATTTCTAATATCCTAGTTTGGTCTACTTTTGGTATTATGTCCGCCTCAGCTATCGCCATGTTTATTACTCTGGTGCAAGGGTAGGGGTTGATAAATAATTAGTTTTTGGTTATATTGAGAAAGGTTTTTATCTACTGGTAAAAGCCTGATATTCGGGGATCGTCTAATGGTAGGACAGCTGGTTCTGGTCCAGTCAATCGGGGTTCGAATCCCTGTCCCCGAGCAAATCAGGATAAGCAGTCGCGAAAGCGTCTGCTTTTCTGTAATATGAGCCA
>PFAQ01000034.1 GCA_002778645.1 Candidatus Falkowbacteria bacterium CG10_big_fil_rev_8_21_14_0_10_39_9 | reverse complement strand
TTTCCATCTCATCAGCCAAATAATTTAACACCTCATCCAACTTACCTGAAGTTTCGCCAGCATGGATTACGCTGGTAAAAAAAGCGGAAAATAATTTGCCTCCTTTTTGACGTAAAGCCTCTGATAAAAGTGCCCCACCATCAACTTCATAAGTAACTTCCGCTAAAATATTTCTCATCTTTAAGTTTTCCGTCTGTTCCTGTACCGTAGCGAGAGCCTCTACCATCCCCACATTAGAAGAAATTAACAAAGAAAACTGACGGGAAAAAACTACTAAGTCGCGCGACTTAACTCGTTGCAACCATAACCAAAAACGATTAACGATATTGTTGGTAGCGTCCACTAGCCAGACCAGCTCCACCCCTAAAGATTCCACTCGATGAATAGCAGCTTCTTCATTATAAGAGATAACCTGGCCACGGATATTTTTTCCTTGAGGATTAACGGCTTTATAGCGATAAATTGGCATATATAATTATAAATTTTCAATTTCGACGATGCGCAACACCTCATTAATACTAGTCAGTCCCGATAATACTTTAAAAATACCGTCTTGTTTCAGGGAAACAAATAATTGACTGTGTCGGACGGCATCATTGTTTAACTTATTACGTTCATTGATAATTAAGTCCTTCAATTCATCATTAATAACTACCGACTCAGCAATAGCCGAACGATCTAAGTAGCCAGTATTGGAACAACGAATGCAACCCACCGGCTCATAGAATTTGAAGTTTCTAATATCCTCAAAATTATTAATAGCGACATTTTCAGATTTAACAACATCCAAAGGTAATTCTGACATAACACTGACCATCTCCGCCAACACCTTTTCTGGTAATTTAGTCTCCTTTTTACAATAAGGACAAAGTTTTCGAACCAGTCGTTGCGCCACCACTAAACGTAAAGTCGAAGCCAAAAGAAACGGCTCAATCTTCATGTCGAGCAAACGAAAAACCGCCCCCAGAGCATCATTAGTATGAAGTGTTGATAAAACTAAGTGACCAGTTAAGCCGGCATGAACTGACAACTCGGAAGTCTCCTCATCTCGAATTTCACCGACCATGATAATGTTCGGATCTTGCCGTAAAAAAGACCGTAAACCAGTAGCAAAATCAAACCCTAATTCCGGTCTAATTTGTGATTGATTAACGCCCTTAATTTGATATTCGATTGGATCTTCCAGAGTGGAAATGTTAACAGTTTCTTTATTTAAAGCAGTTAAAATTGAATACAGGGTTGAAGTTTTACCGGAGCCAGTCGGACCAGTTAAAAGAATAATGCCACTGGTCTTTTTAATATTTTCCTTAATGGTGTTATAAACATGTTTATTAAATCCCAACTCTTCCAAGTTAGCCAAATTTTTAGCTTGGTCCAAGATTCTCAGTTCAACCTTTTCCACCACACCCAAAGGCAGCGTAGAAATACGAAAATCGATTTCACGCGCATCAATGATTAAACGAATATGACCATCTTGCGGGATTCGAGTTTCATCTAATTTCAATTTAGCCAGAACCTTGATTCTGGCCACCACGGAATTATGAATTGATTTCGGCAAAATTAGAGAGTTATGTAAAATACCATCAATTCGATAACGCACTCGACTTTCATTCAAAAAAGGCTCAATATGAATATCTGAAGCCCGGTTTTCAACTGCATGACGAATAATTACCGAAACAATTTGAGCCACCGGAGCGGAATTGACATCCTCTTCTTTTAAAACCTCAAACTTATCTTCAACTACTGCCAGCTCATCGTTTTTTTCTTTAGCCTTAACCTGCAAAGCACTAGAAACTTCCTCCTCTAGCTTATCGTATTTACGAAAGACTTCACGAAAACTTTTATCAGAAATTAAATAATATTCTACTCTAATATTCTGACCATTAGCCAAAAATTCCACAGCCTCCATCGCTTTCAAATCATAATGAACTAAAGCAATTTTAGCCACCGTGCTATCTTTAAAAAAACAAACAACGTTATAATTACGAGCAATATCACGACTCAAAAAATCCAGAGCCTCATCTTTAATAGTCTCGTTCTGTAAATTTTTATAAAGCAAATGATGAAGCTCTGCCTTCACCTCCGTTAAACGTTCCACTTCCAAAATTTTATTTTTAAGCAAAAAGGGCTCCAAAACAAGCTCTTGCTTGTCGAGGCCCTGCTTTATTTCCGCCGCTTTAACCGCGGTAATAATATTTTTATTTTCTAACAAAGCCAGAAGCTCTTCTGGTTTATACATAATTTTATTGGTATTAAAAAGCTTTAAACGGATTGCTGTTTCCAACGTCAAAAGTTGGTCCTGTCTCTGGACCAGGGGTATTACCCTCTCCTAATTCAGTTGAGGTACTAATATTTAAGCCGGTCAGGTCAACTGTAGTCAATTGCATCTTTTTAAATTTGGGATTATTAACAATACTCAAATTCAAAAGATCGACCGCTAAATTATTACCATTTTTAATATCATCCAGCACGGCTCCGGTGGAAACTCCTAAATTATTAATTGAATTTAAATACTCGAAGATATTCTGACGATAAATAATAATCACCACCCCAAAAACAATAACGGAAGAGACAAAAATGTAAGCTAATAATTTAAAAACTTTTTTCATATAAAAAATTATTTTTTCAGATAATAAGTAGTCATCTCTAAATTTGCAGTATCAGTCTTAGGGTCAAAAGACAAAGACTTAACATCAATCACCCGCAAACTATTTTCCATGGTTTGTAACCAAGCCTTCAGGGCCGGATAAGTTACTTTTCCCAAAACTATTTTGACATTAAAACTGCCAACGCCACTGGGTAACCTCAAATCAGAAATCGGGGTACTAGTAGCCGGGGTATTACCAGCAGCCTTTCGGGTCGTACCAGCCAAATAACTAGAGATTGCCTCGCTATCCTTAACAATATTTAAGGAAGTTACCGCTAAACCCTTACTAGAAGCTAAATAAATCATTTCCGTAAACAAGTCTTCCTTGATATACTCTTTAGGAACAAGTCCTTGAATCTTTTTTACATCATCTTGATTAACTTTCTTGTAAGCCTCAATTAAAGTCTGATAATCACTAAGCTCTTTATATTTAGGAGATAATTGATTTCTCTCATAAAAGGTGGCATTAATAGAAGCCACAATTTTCTCATATTTAGGCCAAATTAAGAGATAGAAAGAGGCCACTAAAATAACCACCACTGTCAAAACTACCAAGATTCCAAAATAATTATTTAAGATCCGATTAACTAAATTTTCTAAATGTTTTTGTTTGTGAGTTTTTTCTTTAACCGTGAAATGATGGATATTCTTGCCCCCAAATTTTGACTCACCCCTTAATTCATTCTTTAAAGTTTCCATATATAATAAATAATTTATATTTTAGCTTTACTCAGTAAAAATATCAGGCTTAACCGACAATCCTAAATCAAATAAAACCCCCAGACTTTGGTCACCACCGTTAACCTTCTCACCACTAATTTTAGCGTTAGCCGTATGACTATCGGTCAAAACAGTTTTTAACTGGAAACTAATAGCTCTGAAATCTTTAACCAAAGAATGTAATAAATAAGTTCCGGAAATATCCCCAGAAAGTCCAGAATAATAAACCTCGGATAAGGTATTTCTCTCCAAATAAGAAAATAAATTAGTCCAATAAATATGATTAGAAAAAACTGAGCTAGAATTATCAATCTGTTTTTTGAAAGCAGTCGCTGGAGCGGCTTGGCTCTTATAGATTGCTATTTCCTGATCTAAGCGAGTAACCTCCTCTTGCAGGGCTAGAGCTTTCTTTCGAATTTCTTGGCGCTCCCAAGAATAAAGGAAAAAATAAATTTCAAAAACTAAAAATAAGGACAGGAGCGCAAAGGATCCTAAGGTATACATGTTCTTCTTCTTTTCAAAAATAACTGGCACTTCGTCCTTAATCAAATCGATCTCTAAAATATCAGGATTTTCCACGCCAACGCCATCAGCCCCATCATTGGTCGATTTGGATCTAATATCTTTAATTAACTTTTTAGGTGCGCCGGACTTAGTTTTTTTCTTACCTTTAAAGCTCAACCCCGAGTGAAGTAATTTTGACCAATTAATATCCGACAAAGAAATTGATTTTTTATACCAAGGTCGCTTGTCTTCAGTTGATTGATTATTCAAATTAGAGGGCATAATATAAAAATTAATAATTACTCAATGCTACGCATCGCCAGACCAATAGCAATAGAAAGACGGGGTCCAACTTCTGACAAAACTGGTTGCAATTCCTTTGGGTATGACACCCTAAACCAAGGATTACCGATTATTACCTGAACATTTAGAGTATTTTCCAGATAATTAGCTAAGTTAACGAGCACTGAGCCACCACCGGAAAGAATAATTTTTTCTACCTTTTCATCATTGCTGTTTTCAAATAAATCAATCATGTATTTGATTTCATTTATAATCGGACTAACCGCATTCATAATAATCTGGGGCACGGCTGTTTGATTATCACCCATAGCCGCTACTCCCAAATCGAACTTTAATTGCGCGGCCTTCTCTGGACTAATACCTAACTTCTGACTGATTGCTTCAGTAATAGTATTGCCAGAAACATTAATACTGCGGTTGAGATAAGGGATACTTTCCTTCACCACACAAATATCAGTACTGTTGGCACCTAAATCAACAATCATCACGGTCGACTTATCATTACCCAAAAGTGATCTAATCAAAGAAAAAGTTTCTGTCTCCAGACTAACCAAATTAATCTTGGCAGTACTAAAAATATTAATATACTTTTTAATTAACTTCTTAGGGCTACCGGTTAAAAATATTTTGGTATTACTACTGGGATTATTGGGGCCAGATTCCTCCTGCGGAATCACCTTCCAGTCCAAGACCATTTCTTCCAGAGGTAAAGGAATAACTTTTTTAGCTTCCTCGTTGACATGCTCAGCAATATTTTTTTTGTTAACATTATAAAGATTAATGACCGAAGAAAAAACGGAAAAACTCGGCAAAGAAACGCTAGCGTTGGCAGCACCAATACCAATATCTTTTTTTACCTTATTAATCAACTTAGCAACATATTCCACATCATCGGTACTGGTCAATTTATTAGCCACACCCAAGTCTTCGCTAAAACCATAATTATTGAGAACGATTTTTTTGCCCTTTTTAGACAGCTCCACCATTTTTAAAGAAGAATCACCAATATCGATACCTAAATAAGTGCTATCCGACGAAGAAAATAGACCCATATATTTAATGTTGAAGATTTATTATTTAAATATAAAAACTAAGCTTATTGACGAGTTTTGGTAAAAACTGATTGTTTTATTTGTAATTATATTATATAATATTAGAGTAAATATCACAATCTTTTTTACTTCTAAATTATAACATAAAATTAAAAATAAACCAAATGAATTTTTTGGCCAAATACAAAAAAATCTTCCTGATTATTGGATTTCTAGCGATAGTGATCTTCCTGGGCTATTTTATCTACAAATTATTCTTTAAACAGACGGCGGTCATTGTTCCACCAGTTACCGAGCCCACTACCACCCAAGGAGAACTGCCGGGGTCTGGCTTGGGTGGCCAACAAGTTAGCACCAGTACTAGCCCCGGAGGCATTCCAACCTCCCCAACCCAACCCCAGATTTCACCTACCACTGTTAGTCCTACGGCTCAAGGCGGTATTACCAAGGTGACTTCATTAAATAGTGGCCCAACTTCTAACGCTATCCTAAGCAGTGATGGTCAGGACGTCCAATACTATAACAAGACTGATGGTAAATTCTATAAAATTAATGACCAAGGTGAAGCCATCCCAATGTCCGACAAAATTTTTCATAATGTTGATAATGTTACCTGGGCTCCCAATACCAATAAGGCGGTTTTAGAATATCCCGATGGTTCCAATATTGTCTATGACTTCAACACTGAGCGCCAAGTCACTCTGCCTAAACACTGGGAAGACTTTAACTTCAGCAGTGACAGTAATCGAATAGTTTCCAAGAGTATTGGGGTCGATCCTAATAATCGCTGGCTCGTAATTTCCGATAGTGATGGTTCTAAGGCTCAAGCCTTAGAGTTTATTGGTAAAAATGCCGATAAAGTTATTTCTTCTTGGTCCCCCAATAACCAAAGCGTCGCCATGTATACCAAGGGGGTTGATTTTGATCGCCAAGAATTATTATTCGTTGGTTTAAACGGCGAGAATTTTAAATCCACTACCGTTGAAGGCCGAGGTTTAGAAACTCAATGGTCCGATAAGGGTGATAAATTATTATACAGCGCCTATAACAGCACCTCTGATCTCAAACCTAAACTCTGGGTAGTTAATGCTCAGGGAGATAGCATCGGTACTGGCCGAACTGATTTAGAAATTAATACTTGGGCCAATAAATGCACTTTTGTTAGCAACCAAGAACTCTATTGTGCCGTACCAGACAATTTAGAGCGGGGTGCCGGGATGTTCCCGGAGATGGCCGACAAAACTCAAGATAGTCTTTATCACATCAACCTTAAAACCGGACTCAAACAATTAGTCGCTGTTCCTGACGGTAAATACAATATTTCTAATTTAGTTGTTTCCGCTGATCAAAAAAACCTATTTTTTACCGACAAAAAGACCACCGAAATTTATAAGATCAATTTAAAATAAAATATCTAAAAAGCCCTCATTTATTTTCTCTGAGGGTTTTTTTATTTCTTGACAAGCACTTGGTTATTAGCTAAGCTGGGTGGCAGTAAGTTTTCTTAAAGCGTGCTTTTTCTCCAGCGAATTATTAATTAGCCGGCAGAACGCGACTTTCCAAGAAAGAGTCGACTTACCTATTAAAAATAATAATTCGCCAAGAATATGAAGAAATTATTTATCGGTGGTTTACCATATAGTTTCGGTGACGATGCCTTAAGTGCTTTGTTCGCTGATTGTGGTAACGTTGAATCAGCTGTGATCATCAAGGATCGCATGACTGGTCGCTCTAAAGGTTTTGGTTTTGTGGAAATGTCTTCCGAAGCTGAAGCTGAAAAGGCCATCTCAATGTTCAACGGTCAAGAAGTTGAGGGTCGTCGTCTAAACGTCAGTATTGCCCGCCCTATGACTGAAGGTCCACGTCGCTAATATCATTTAATTGATGTAAGTAAACGACCACCAGTCTTAGGACTGGTGGCTTTGTTTTTGCCGGCCATGCCGGCAGGATGGCTTT
>PFAQ01000056.1 GCA_002778645.1 Candidatus Falkowbacteria bacterium CG10_big_fil_rev_8_21_14_0_10_39_9 | reverse complement strand
ATTGACTGGAAACATTTCAAGGAAATTGCTGACGAGGTTGGTGCTTATACCTTTGCGGACATTGCTCATATTGCCGGTCTAATTGCCGCGGGAGAATTAGCCAATCCAGTACCATTCTTTGATGTCGTCTCCACTACTACTCACAAAACTTTGCGTGGTCCTCGGGGCGCTATCATTATGTGTCAGGAACAATTTGCTAAGCAAGTGGATCGGGCTGTTTTTCCCGGCATGCAAGGCGGACCCCATGATCATATCACAGCTGCTAAAGCTGTGGCTTTTGGTGAAGCTCTGAAACCGGAGTTTAAGGAATATGCTAAGAAAATAATTTTAAATGCTCAGGCGATGGCTACTAACTTTTTAGCCTTAGGTTACAAGATTGTTTCCGGCGGAACTGATAATCATTTATTTGTTTTAGATTTAAGTAACAAGGGATTGAGCGGTAAGGAGGTGGAAAAAGTCTTGGAACAAGTGGGTATTTCAGTTTCTCGCTCTACTATTCCTAATGATCCTAATCCACCGATGAACCCCTCAGGTGTCAGAATTGGTACCCCAGCTGTTACGACCCGGGGAATGGGAATAGGTGAGACAAAACAAATAGTGGATTTAATCGATGCCGCCTTAACTCACAAGGATGATGTGGCTTATCTAAATAATTTAAAGCAAGAGGTCAAAACTCTGTGTTTACAATTTCCTACCCCTAAATAATATGAAGTTAATCGATGGCAAAAAAATTGCCGAGAGAATCAAAGATCAGGTAGCGCTGGAAATTCATCAGCTCAACGGGCCAAGACCTAACTTGGCTATTATTTTGGCCAATGATCGCCCGGACTCTAAGCTTTATGTTTCTCTCAAAGAGATTGAAGCTAAAAAAGTCGGTGTTGATACTCATTTGTATCGTTTGGAAGATGCTACTTCTGCCGGTGAACTTTTGGGAGTGGTTGATTTTTTGAATATTGATGAAATGATTGACGGCATCTTAGTCCAGTTACCATTGCCGGATATTTTTGATACTGACAAAGTAATTGCAGCTATTGATCCTAATAAAGATGTGGACGGTTTTCATCCCAATCATCCAGATTATATTGTCTCGCCAGTTTTTGCTTCTGTTCTAATAATGCTTGAGGAAATTAAGTGCTCCTTGTTGGGTAAGAAAATCTGCGTTTTATTTAACTCTAGTATTTTTGGCGAATCGTTAAAACAAATTTTGGAAAAAGAGGGGGCCTTAGTTAATCTTTGTCCGGTAGGTAATTTTAATAAATTAAGTGAAGTTGAAAGTAATTTAAAATATGAGGCTATTAAAAAAGTTAGTTTAGAGGCCGATATTTTAATTACCGCTTTAGGCCTACCGCATTTTGTGAAGAAAGAAATGCTGAAGCCAGGAGTGGTGATAATTGATATTGGGATTACTAAGTTGGGCGGTAAGGTCTTGGGTGATGTTGACGCTGAAGATGTTAAAGATGTCGCTTCTTATCTGACCCCGGTGCCGGGCGGCGTCGGTCCAATGACTATCGCCTTGTTGTTTAAGAATGTCTGGGAGATATTTAAAAGAAAGAAACTCAATAATCAATAAACCAGGAAAGCTCCTTGGTTTTTTGTCTCATCAAGTTAATAAATTTGTTTAATCTGTTTATCAAAAGATATGAATAAAAAACAGGCGTTATTACAATTACTTAAAATCCATTTTGGTTATGAAAGCTTTCGTCCCGGCCAAGAAGAGGCGATTGATAGTGTTTTGGCTGGAAAAAATACAGTAGTGGTAATGCCCACCGGTGGCGGCAAGTCATTAATTTTTCAGTTATCCGCCTTAGTGCTAGACGGAATTACAATTGTAATTTCACCGTTAATTTCCTTAATGAAGGACCAGGTTGATTCTTTACTCCAGGTTGGTATCCCAGCTACTTTTATTAACTCTTCTATTTCTCAATCTGAGGTTGACCAAAGATTAGCTCAAATTAAATCGGGGGAATGTAAAATAGTTTATATCGCCCCGGAACGTTTTTATAACCAAGCTTTTTTAGAAAGTTTACGCGAATTTAAAGTTGCCCTTTTTGCCATTGACGAAGCTCATTGTATTAGCCAATGGGGTCATGATTTCCGTCCGAGTTATTTGAGATTGCACCAAACCATTAACTCAATTGGTAATCCTCCGGTGGTAGTTTTGACAGCGACCGCTACACCCGAAGTTCGTGATGACATTGTCAAACAACTTCATCTGATAGGCCCCACCATGATTGTCACTGGTTTTGCTCGGCCTAATTTACAGTTTGGTGTCGCTTCTTTAAATGATCGCGCCAAGATTGATATGATTGTGGATTTTATTCGAAGTGCGCCAGCACAATCTGGTATTGTTTATGTGGGGACTCGCAGTAAGGCGGATGAACTAGCAGATATTTTAACCGCTCATGACGTTTCTGCCGTTACTTATCATGCTGGTATGGATTCAGAAAGCCGAGAGTGGGTGCAAAATAGTTTTATGAGCGGTGCGGCTCAGGTGGTGGTAGCAACCAATGCTTTTGGTCTAGGAATCAACAAAAAAGATATTCGTTTTGTGATTCATCATGATATGCCTGGCACCATTGAAGCTTATTACCAAGAAGCCGGTCGCGCTGGTCGCGATGGTGAGAGTAGTTTTTGTTTGTTATTATACTCCCCTAAAGATCGCTATTTGCGCGAGTTTTTTATTAAAGGTGATAACCCGGGGTCGCATATTATTCTAGAGATCTATGATTTTCTGCGTCGTCGCGCCAACGATAATCCGGGTGAGTCAATTTTGATTACCTATTCGGAGTTGGGGCAGAAGCTGTCAGAACCAGTGCCAGAAATGGCAATCGGAACAGCGCTGAAGATTTTGGAGCGCGAAGGATATATTACTAGACCTAACGAAAAAACTACTAATGCCTTTTTACAATCTAAGGCTGAATATGGTTCGATGTTCGAGTCACTGGGCAAGAGAGCTAAAACTCAGATTGAAGTTTTTACCAAATTGACGGAGCGTTTTAGTAGCGAACTGAAAAAAGGCTGGGAGATTAGCTTGGAAGAAATTTCGGTGATTATCCAGGTCAAGCGCGAAGCGCTGCTTAGAACCATTAAGAAATTAGAAGAACAGGGATTATTAGAATATCGTCCGCCGTTTAAGGGAACTGAAATCAAGGTGTTGAAGTCGGTGCCTCCGGCTGATTTGACTTTGGATTTTTCGGCTCTGAAAAATAAAGAACGGCGCGCCTATGAAAAATTAGATGAGATGGAGTCTTATGTCTATTCTGAAACTTGTCGTCAACAATATATTCTAAGTTATTTTGGCGATCATAATTCGAAAAAATGTGGTCAGTGTGATGTTTGCTTGAAAAAAGGTCCAACTGTTAAAACTATTAGTTATTTAGGTAATTATTAACGGTATGAATGAGGCTACACAAAATAAAATATTGGAAATTGTCAGACATAATTATAACAATATTGCGGTTGATTTTAATACCACCAGAAAGAAGCAAATTTGGCCTATTTTAGCCGAACTAGCCAGTGCTGTTAGACCTAGATCCAGAGTTTTAGATGTGGGTTGTGGTAATGGCCGTTTGTTGGAGGTTTTTTCCGACAAGTCGATTCATTATTTGGGGACTGATAATAGTGCTGAGTTGATAGAGTTAGCGCAAAAGAATTATCCCAACTATAACTTTCTCGTGGAGGATGTTTTGACTTTAAACCGGATTAAAGAAAATAATTTTGATTATATTTTTAGTGTGGCCGTTTTACATCACTTGCCGGGCAAGAAATTGCAGGTTGAAGCTTTGAGACAGATGGCCCAAAAGTTAGCGTCGGGAGGAGAAATAATTATTAGTGTTTGGAATCTCTGGTCTCAGGCTAAGTATTTAAAGTTAATTTTTGGGAGTTATTTTAAATATTTATTGACTAAGAATAAATTAGACTGGGGTGATGTCTTATTCTTCTGGAAAAACACGGAAGGGATTAAAACTAGTTTGCGTTATTATCATGCCTTTTCTCTCTCGGAGCTAAAAAAAATTAGCCATCAGGCTAATTTGAAGATAGTTAAGGTGATGAGAGATAAATTTAACTATTATATCGCTTTAAAAACCCTTAAGCTTTAAAGGCATTCAAAATATTTTTAAGGTCATCAATATCTTTTTTGGTTAGGCCGAGGCTTAACCGGTTTTCATATAGGGGATAAATATCTCTTTGAATGCGATGAGCAGTAATCGCAATTCCATGTTTAATACTGTCTTTGTATTCATTAATCAAATTTAGAACTGTCTTTTTATTTTTTTCATCAAGATTGGAAAAGTGATAGTTTCTTTTAACTAACTCATCTAATTTTCTCTCAATTTGTTCCTCGGTTAAAACTTTAATATTCTTTAGGAGGTCTTGGATATCCATATTTATAGTTTAATTGATTAGACTATAATTATAGCATAATTAAACCATTTTTGGTAATCTTGACACCCCCCCTGGGTGTAGTGTATAATGATCTCATATGGATAAAACATTAACGCAGAGAATTAATAATATTACCGGACAGCTTGCTGGCGTCAGCAAGATGATGGCTGAGACCTCCCCGGATTGTTTCAAGGTTATCACTCAACTCAAGGCTATCAAATCAGCCGTTTCTTCTTTAATGGAGAAATATATGGCCAGTGAGTTTGAGTGTTGCCTTAACCGCAATAAGTCCTCGGAACGAGAGCAATTAAAAAAGATCTTTGCGGAAATTGCCAAAAAATAATTATAAATAATAATTACAATTAGAATAAAAATCACTTAGGCTTTTTATTCTAATTAATAAATTTATGTCTAATGTCTTGGAGTTAACAAAAGATAGTTTTGACTCTGAAGTATTACAGTCTAAAATTCCGGTCTTAGTCGATTTTTGGGCTCCGTGGTGTGGCCCTTGCCGCATGATGGCCCCAATTTTAGATGAGCTGATAATAGAATTAGCTGGCCAAGTTAAGATCACTAAACTTAATACTGAGGATGCGGCCAATCAAGAGTTAGCGATGAATTATAATATTCAAAGTATCCCAAACATGAAATTATTTAAAGATGGCCAGGTGATAGCAGACTTTATTGGCCTCAGAGACAAGGTTAGTTTTATTAAAGAAATTAAAGAGGCTTTAGCTAAATAAAAAAGAATAACTACAAAAATTATATGGCTACTTTTGATAATATTATTTCTCGTCTAGCAGATATCAAAGCGATTGAAAATTTAAGCGATAAGGAGATTGCTCTTTTATCCGCCCCAAAACGGGTGAAATATGCCGAGCTTGATGTCGACGGTAAAAAATATCCGGCCTGGAGAATTCTATTTAATGATGCTTTGGGTGCGGGTAAGGGCGGTATTCGGTTTCACCCCGATGTTTGTGAAGATGAAGTTAAATCACTCTCTTTTTGGATGGCCGTGAAAAATTCTTTAGCTGGTCTCCCTTACGGCGGTGCTAAGGGCGGAGTTAAATTCGACCCCAAGACTACTGATAAGGCGACTATGGAAAAGATTTCTCGGGCTTATATTGACGAATTCTATACTGTTTTAGGTCAAGATGTTGATATTCCGGCTCCAGATGTCTATACCAATGCCCAGATTATGGGTTGGATGCTCGATGAATTTGAAAAGAAAGTCGGTCATCATGAACCAGGGATGATTACCGGTAAGCCAATTGAACTCGGTGGCTCAATCCTGCGCGGTGATGCTACGGCTCGCGGTGGTTATATGGTTATTAAAGAAATGTCTCAAACCATCTTGGGAACTAACCAAGGTCTTAAGGTTTCGATTCAAGGTTTCGGTAATGCCGGATTAAATATCGCTGCAATGTTAGCTGCTGACGGTTTTAAAATTACTGCCGTGAGTGACAGTAAAGGTGGTGTTTATAACGAAGCTGGTTTGGACATCGCCCAACTAGTAGCGGTTAAGACCAGAGGGGGTGCTGTCCAGGAATTGGAATCAGCTCAGAAAATTACTAACGAAGAGCTTTTAGAACTGCCGGTAGATATCATGGTTTTAGCCGCTTTAGAGAATCAAATTACTGTCGCTAATGCTAGTCGTGTTCAAGCTCGTTGTATTGTGGAGCTAGCCAATGGCCCGATTGATTATGCGGCGGATAAGGTTTTATTCGAGAAAAAAATTATGGTGGTACCAGATATCTTGGCTAATTCCGGTGGAGTGATTGTAAGTTATTTTGAGTGGTGTCAGAATCGAACTGGTAATATTGTGGATAATGATTATCTCAGTGAATTATTGGTGAAGAAAATGAAATCCGCTTGGCAAGAGGTTTATAACAAGTATCAGGAAAAGAATGGTCAAGCTGATTTACGTTTAGCAGCTTATATTATTGCCCTTAATAGAATCTTGGCAGCGGAAAAATATCGCGGTCAAATCTAAACATCAAATATGAATTACAATCTACTCATTATTGGATCCGGACCAGCGGGACTTTCCGCCTCGATCTATGCTTCGCGCTATAAAATCAATCATGCTGTTTTGGGCGAATTACCTGGGGGCCTCATGTCGGAAGCTCATAAAATCTGTAATTTTCCCTCTGAAGTGGAAATCAGTGGCTTTGATCTGACTATGAAGATGAAGGCCCATGCTGATAGCTTTGGGACAGAAATGATTATGGAAAAGGCGACGTCTATTGAGAAGAAGAATAATCTTTATGTCGTTAAAACAGCTGGCGGTAAAGAATTAACCGCCAAGACTATTTTGCTGGCTACCGGCACCGTTCATGGTCATCTGGGAGCACCAGAAGAAAGTCGTTTTGTCGGTCATGGACTGTCATATTGTGCTACTTGCGATGCCTTGTTTTATAAAAATAAAACTGTAGCCGTTATTGGTAGCGGCAATAGTGCCTTGACGGCTGCGCGTGATTTAGCTGAGGTGGCTGAGAGGATTTATATTATAGTTCGAGGTAATGAGTTTAAGGGTGAAATGGCTTGGGTTGATTCGGTTAAGAGTAATCCCAAGATTGAGGTTTTTTTTAATACTACTATTGTTGGACTGGAAGGAGCTGAAAGATTAGAAGCCATGAAGCTGAGTCAACCACATAATGGTAGTGATAATCTGACAGTTTCTGGTGTTTTTGTGGAAATTGGTTCTAAGCCAGACACTCTCTGGCTGGGTAATTTAAATTTAGAGTTTAATAAGTCTGGTTATATAAAAGTAAAAGCTAATCAGTCTACCAATCAAGAAGGTATTTGGGCTGCTGGTGATATTACTGATGCCTCTAATAACCTGCGCCAGGTTATTACGGCCTGTGCCGAAGGATCAGTGGCCTCTAGCAGTATCTTTGAGTATTTGCAGAAGAATAAGTAGATTTTATATTACAATTTAGTTGATATAAAAGCCCCACTCTTTATCAGGCGGGGTTTTTATTGCGCATTATTATATTATTTATTTCTTCGGATATTGTGGAGACAGACCGAATTAAGGCCTGAGCAATATCTCTAAAAGAATATTTTTTCTCAAGTAAAATTTTAATTTCATTGCAATCGTTTTTGTTGAGATGGACATAACGCCCAGTTTTTTTTAATCATATCTTTATATTTTAGAAATCGCCAAATTATTTTACAAGTGTTCGGCTTCGAATGACAATCTGCTGTTCTTTAACGAAATCATGACTATTTTATTCCTTATTTAATCATTAAATAAGGAATAAACAATTAAATATATTATTAACCAAATATGTATATGTCATGAAAAATTCAATATCATTTATCATTATCGCCATTTTGGCTAGTTTTAATCTTTGTTTTGCTCAACAAATGGGCAATACTAAAAACTTTAAGATAATTAACCAAAGCAACTCCAACCTATCAATTGCATACAACAATGTAGCCGCCACAGATTCAGTTACTTGTATTCTCTTGGCAGCCAATGACTCGATAGAGGTGCCGTCTCCTTCTTCTCATATATTAAGAGATTTTTCTTTTATATTCAATTTGATCAAATGAAGCAAATTAATTAGTAGCACAATCTGCGGCGGCTGAACCGGATCCAGCAGCTTCAGTGTCAGTACCGAAACCGGCAGCTGGAGAAGCGGTGGACATCGCTTTTTGACACTCACTAGGTGCGTTTTCAAAGCCAGCACAGATAGATTTCATTAAGCTTTGAGGATCGCGAGCACTCTGAGATTCAGTCCCATTGATAACTAAAGTTGGGGAACCACCAACATTATATTTAGCATTGTCATCCTTGAAAACATCGAAGGATGGGTAACTGCCTTTGTAGTCAACTTTGTTGGCAGCATTTTCGGTTACTTTGAATTGTTTGTCGGTCTTGTCAGCACAAGCCTTCATCTTAGCAGTATCAATCTTAGCTTGAGATAGACAAGCAGTGTTATCGCCAGCGCCCAAGAAACATTTTAAGTAAGTCAAATATTTAGTGCCTTGTTCCTTGTTGATACAATACTGGTTCAACTCTTCTTTTAATTCTTTGTCACCATGCATAGAGTAGTCACAGAATTTTAATTTAAAATCAATTTTACTACCTAAAGCTTCGACTACTGGGATAATACCCTTTTCAATTTGAGTGCCGTAAGGGCAGTGACTCATGACAAATAATTCTACTACTGGTTTAGCATTTTTTGGCACCTCAGTTGGGGCAGTATTGGTGTTGCTAGTAGTATCAGTAGCCGCTTTTTCTGGGGCTTTTAATTCTAAGGCTTGAGGGAATAATTTAGAACCATCTTTGGTCATATAGGAATCAATGATTTGGCCACCGCCAACATTGACTGACATTTTGTAAAGACCATTTTCTTCTACTACCTTATCAATAGTTGCCTTGCTACCGTTAGCCATTAGATTCTCATTGATATAAGTTTCGGCTTTGGCTTTAGCTTCGTCGGCACTAAGTTTCTTGGCGAAAGTAGCGTTCAGGTTAGAACTGCAACCTGATAAAGTGAAGGCAAAAGTTAGAACCAATGCCAAGAGGAAAGCATTTTTTCTCATAATTTTTTAGGCTTACTGCTGCTAATGCTAATAATTATAATTAGCCAACAGTAATTATTTATTATTATCTTTTTAAACGTTATTAGATTATAGCAAAGAATCAAATAAGATTCAAATTATTTAATTTGGTCTAAAAACTGAACTAAATCTTTGGGTAAACCGGCGGTGAATACTTGTTTGGTGCCACTTAAATCGGTAAATTCCAGGTGCGTGGCGACTAAAAAAACTCGCCCCAAATTATATTTTTTGTTTTTGCTTTTGGATTGTTTGTTATTATATAAATCATCTCCTACCAGCGGATAACCATAAGCATGAAGATGTACTCGGATTTGATGAGTGCGACCGGTTTTAATAGTTACTTTCAGTAGGGTAAAATTAATTAATCTTTTGATAACGCTAAAAACTGTCGTTGCTTGGCGCACTCGAGCTTCATCATTCCCACTGTTAAAATTTTGAGGGACAGCCGCCATCTTGTAGCCCTTAGTTGAACGCTTAATGGGAAAATCAATTTCATCTTCGTCTTTTAAAACTTTGCCATAAACCAGGGCAGTATATTCTTTAGTGATAGTCCGATTTTTAAATTGTTCTTTAAGACTGTCATAGCTAGCCTGATTTTTAGCAATCACCATCAGACCGCTAACATCTTTATCGAGTCGATGCATAATGCCGGGGCGATCCAGGTCTTCTCCCACTTGTCCGATTTTGGGATATTTTTGTAGTAGCCAATCCACTAAAGTTTCTTCTTTAATGTGCGGCGCTCCGTGGACCAAAAGTCCGGCCGGTTTATTTATCACCACGTAATCTTTGGTCTCAGCTATAATTTCAATATTTAGCATATTTATGATTTATTTTCTAAATCTAAGACGGGCACGCTTGATTTATTAGTTTGGGGTAATAATAATTTTAGATCGTCTCGACTAATGGCCTTGAGGGCTATCAGGGCAATCAGATAGGCTAAAGCCGCGACTATAATAGTTACTAGTAGACCTAGTTTGTTAGCTGAAAGTCCCGCTGGTAATAAACAGATTATGCCCCCCATAATGCTGGAAGCCAAGAAGGCTTTTCCGGCCATCCTGAGTTTGATAGAAACGGCTGTATACTTCTTAACGTAATACGCTGCAAAAAGCAAGATTGCTAGCTCGCTGTAAATTGTGGTCCAAGCAGCCCCCAGATAAGAATACTTGGGAATAAAAATTAGATAACCAGCGAGAGCGGTAAGACTGGTAAAAACATAAGCTCCGATGATTTTTTTTTGTTGGTTGATGGCGATAATAATGTGAGAGAAAATACAGCTGATAAAAATCAAGGCGGCAGCTAGAATTAATATTTGCAGAATCATTCCGGCAGCAGCAAACTCCGGTCCCGCGATTAGAACCATTAAATCCTTAGCAATAAACTGGGTACCAATAATTAGAGGAAAAGCCATTAGAATCATAAAATCGAGCGATCTTTGAAAAACTTTTTTAAAATGTTCAGTGTTTTTTTGGAGCCAGTCGGCGGTGAGAATTGGGAGTACCACCCCAGCAAACATAAAAGGAATAGTCACTAGCACATCAATTATTTTATAAGCCGAGCCATAAATACCGACCTCGGTCGAGCTTTTTATTAGAGAAAGAATTAGGGTGTCGGCCTTGAGATAAATTAAATTGAACGCAATGGTGATTGCCAGGGGCCAGGATTTTTTGATAATCGCTCGCCAGATTTCTTTGTCATATTCCAGTTTTAGGGAAATAAATTCTCGGGAAAAGTAGAATTGAATGCCGAAGCTAATGGCTGACGACAAAACGCTGGCCCATAAAATAGCCAGCAAGCTACCGTGAAAATAAGCAATTAGAATAATGCTTAAGAGCAAAACCACTCGGCTGGTTACCTCGGCCCAAACGGACTTATTCATTATCAGTCTTTTTTGAAAAATACCGGTCATAATTTGATTCAGGGCGACAAAAAGAAGGGAAACGGCCGTGACTAAAATTCCTAATTTAATGCTGGTTTCATAGGGGAAAAATAAGACGATAATTGGTCCCATCCCCAAAAAGATTAGGGCTGAGCAAAGTCTTAAAGTCAAAAGATTGTTTAATACCTTGTTCTCATCCACGCCGGGATCGCTAATCATTTGGACGGTAACCAGGGTTAGCCCCAGATCGGCAATAATGGCAAAGAAAGAAATAAAGGTAAAGATGGTGGTATATTTACCAAACCCAGCTGCTCCTAAATAGCGGGTCATGACCGCGAGGGCTAAAAGCCCTAAAATAGTGGATATTATTTTGCCAACGATTTGAATTATGGTGTTTTGACCGACTTTTTTAGATAAACTCATAACCTTAGTTGTTTTCAAATTTATTATCGTGTATAATATAAGTAATTAATTTGATTATAACATAATATAACTAAGATATGAAAATCAACCAAAAACAATTATTTTCCGCTTTAGTTTTGAGCTTTGTATTCTTAGCCGTTGTGGCTGTCGGTCCAGCACAGGCTCAGGTGCCACTTCCAGCCGCTGGTGGGGCTTGGAACAATCAAGTTGGTATGGATGAGATTGGTATTGAATACGGTGAACCTAACCCTCAGGCTCCTTCCAGCGCGATTGCCATTGTGGTCAGATTGATAAATTATTCTTTGTTGATTTTGGGAATTCTATTTGTGGTTTTACTTATAATGAGCGGCTATCAATGGATGACGGCTGGCGGTAATCAAGAGCAGGTGGAAAAAGCTCAGTCACGTATCAAAAATGCTATTATTGGATTAGTTATAGTTTTATCTTCTTGGGGCATAACCGAATTTGTTTTCTATAAGATGGTGTTACCGTCTACCACTGGTAATGATTATTATAAATACAACTATGATAACAATCTTAACCACCGCTAATAAATTTACTGTTTTAATAGATGCCACAATTATTTTAGATTGTGGCATTTAATTTTGAAATAAATGATTACTAAACCGTTAAAAGTTTTTTGGTTAAGCGCAGAGATTGCTCCTTGGGCTAAGGTGGGTGGTTTGGGCGATGTCGCCGGTTCACTCCCGAAAGCTTTTTCTAAAGCTGAAGTTGATATTCGCTTATGTCTCCCCTATTATAGTTCCATTAAAACTCCGGCTGAGTTGTTGTTGAAAGGTTTAAAAATGTCTTTGAATCAGAAAACTGTTAAATTTGATGTTTATCTTACGACTCTGCCCGAGACCAAAATTCCAGTCTATTTAATTAAGCACCCCTTGTTTGTGGGGACTGATATCTACCCTAAAAACAAGAGTTTTGAGCGTTTTTATTTGTGGTCTAAGGCCGCTCTAACTTTAATTACCGCCCTGGATTTTATTCCTAATATTCTTCATTTACATGATTGGCACGCGGCTCTGGTAACTAATTTCTTGCCGGATTTTAAAGCTGAGTATCCAGCGATTTTTTCTCAGACTAAAGTTTTGTATACTATTCATAATTTAGCCAATCAAGGGAGTAACCTGAAGCAAAAAACTAATCCTCTGGCCGATGGTATCAAGCGGGCAGACTATATTAATACTGTTAGTCCAACCTATGCCCGAGAAATTTTGACTAAAGAGTTTGGTATGGGTTTGGAAAAAATCTTGAAATCCCGACGGCGAAATTTAAGTGGGATATTAAATGGAATTGATACTAATTTTTTTAATCCTCAAACTGATTCCAAAATCAAATACAATTATTCGATCAAAGATTTGTCGGGGAAGCAAGAGAATAAGTTGGTTCTACAGAAGAAGCTAGGCTTGTTGGTTGATGTTCAGAAACCTCTTCTAGCTTTTGTGGCGCGCTTAAGTTGGCAGAAAGGGATTGAGTTGTTCTCGGATAAACTATTTCAAGAGTCCATTGAAAAGTTTGGGGCCCAGTTTGTTTTCTTAGGGGAGGGAGATGAGTCATATAAAAAATATTTAGTTAAGATGGCGCAAAAATATCCGTCCCATATCAGACTTCATTTTGGTCTCGATTTAAATTTAGCCCAAAAACTTTATGCCGCTTCCGATTTCTTTTTGGTGCCGTCTCGTTTTGAGCCTTGTGGCTTGACTCAGATGATGGCTATGCGCTATGGTTCTTTGCCGATAGTGCGACAGGTGGGCGGGTTAAAGGATACAGTTGATAATTCAGTCGGCTATATTTTTAAAGATTATTCTAGTCTAGCCTTACAAAAAGCCATTATCAAAGCCTTGCATGATTTTTCTTTTCAAGTTAAGGTCATTGACAAAAAGCGTCAAAACAGTATGAATCAAGACTTTTCTTGGACACTTGCGGCGGCTAAATATTTTAAATTATACCAAAAGATGGTAAAATGAAGTTAAGTGATTTAAATCGTCAATTTCTTTATGTCTAAAAACAATAATTCTCTCGATAAGATTGCCTTACCTAAGGTTAATTTAGATCATCGCGCTAAAAATAGTATTATTATTATTTTGATTATAACTCTCGGACTAGTTAGTCTTTTGGGTCTTTTTAACTTATCTGGGAGTTTTGGTCTTTGGTTATCGACTAATTTAATCTTAGCTTTTGGCTGGGGTAAATGGGCTTGGCCGTTGCTACTTTTAGTCTGGGGTTGGTTTTTGTATAAGGGTAAAAAATATCAAATTAATTTTTTCAATTATCTGGGCCTCTTCTGTCTCTTCATATCATATCAAAGTTTATTTCATTTTTTCTTTGCCGCAGATAACGCCAAAGCAGCTGTTAGCGTCGGTCATGGCGGTGGCTATGTCGGTTTTTATTTAGCTTTATTTTTTCATAATGTATTGGGATTTTGGGGTGGATTGATTATTTTGTTGGCTTTGTTTTTTGTATCCCTAGTTTTGATTCTTAATACTCCGCTGTCGCGGATTGTTGGCGCAGAAAGTATTTTTGCTAAATTTTTTGCTGGAGCTAACTCTGTGATTAATCAACTTTTTTTCAATAACAATCAATCAGAGGGTAATGATGAAACAACAGAAAAGGAAGAGGAATTGGAGGCAGGGGTGGTAGCTCCGGTGATGGCAGTTAAAGAAGTTGTGGCCGAGACTAAAGCTGAACGACCAGCCAAGAAGGGAATTTCTTTCAAACAGAAAGCTATCAAATCCGACGAACCTAAGGAACCTAAAAATGTGTGGCGGACCCGTAGTGTCAAAATTGATTTGCCCCTTGATTTATTGAGTGTCAAGACCGGCCAGGCCTTGGGAGGTGATATTGAGAAAAATGCGGCGGTTATTCAGCACACTCTGGAAAACTTTGGTATTCCGGTAGAAATGGCTGAAACCAGCGTTGGTCCAACCGTTACCCAATATACTTTTAAGCCAGCGGAAGGGATTAAATTGTCCCGCATTACCGCCCTGAGCAATGACTTGTCGTTGGCTTTAGCAGCTCATCCAATCAGAATTGAAGCTCCTATTCCAGGTAAGGCCCTGGTAGGAATTGAGGTACCGAACAAGACTAAGGCCATTGTGGGACTGCGCGAAATTTTAGAAGATAAATTGTTTAAGACTAGAAGTAGTAATTTACTGGTGGCCCTCGGCAAAGATGTGGCTGGTGCTAACTGGTTGTATGATATTACTAAGACGCCTCATTTACTGGTGGCCGGTGCGACTAATTCCGGCAAGTCAGTTTGTCTAAATGCCATGATTGTCAGTTTGCTCTACCAAAACAGTCCCGAGTCTCTGCGTTTTATTATGGTTGATCCGAAGCGAGTTGAGTTGCCCGCCTACAATGGCATTCCTCATCTACTAACTCCAGTTATTACTGAAGTTAGCAAGACCATCAATGCTTTGAAGTGGTGTATGAATGAAATGGATCGTCGTTACGATTTACTAAATCAAAGCGGCAAAAAAAATATTCAAGCTCACAATGAAGTGGCCAGCGAGAAAATGCCTTACATTATTTTTGTGATTGATGAGCTCGCTGACTTGATGGTGACGGCTGCTAAAGATATTGAAGGCAGTATTATTCGTCTGACTCAAATGTCGCGCGCCGTTGGTATTCATTTGATTTTAGCTACTCAGCGTCCGAGTGTGGATGTGATTACCGGCTTGATTAAGGCTAATATCCCAGCTCGAATTGCCTTCTCAGTAGCCTCAGCGATTGATTCTAAAACTATTTTGGATTGCTCGGGTGCCGAAAAATTATTAGGTAAGGGTGATATGTTGTTCGGTGCGGCAGAAATGTCCAAGCCGAAACGACTGCAGGGCGCTTATTTAAGTGACGATGAAATTTCTCGAATTACTGATTATATCAAAGCTAACTCCGGCGAAGCGGAATATATGGAAGGCATTACCGACCGCCAAAAGGTAGCTGGTTTAGCTGGCGTGGGCATAGATGGTAATCATGGCGATGAAGATGAGTTAATGCAAGAGGCCAAAGAAATTATTATTAACATGGGTCGGGCCTCCACTTCTCTCTTACAACGACGCTTGCGGGTGGGCTATGGCCGGGCGGCCAGTATTTTAGATGCTTTAGAGGAAGCGGGAATTATTGGTCCAGCCAATGGTTCCAAGCCTCGGGAAGTGATGGTTAGTAAGGAACAGTTTGCCAGTATTAATAATTTGGGACCAAGCGGTATGCCACTGCATGATCGTAAATCGGCTCAGGCTCCAGCGAGTTATTTTGGCGACGATGAGGGCGATGATGGTACTCTGGCTTTTGATTCTGAACCTGAACCAGAAGCGGCATCAGTTCCAACCTTAGATAGTCTGATGGCTGAAGCTGAGGCGGCTGAAACACCAGCAGAGCTTGAAGTTATTGACACTACCAAGGAAGAACAGAAAGAAGCTGAATCTGAGAAGATTCAGCCAATTGAAGCTAAGGATAAATCTACTTCACTCCGCGCTTTTTCTGATGATGCGGATGAGGGCATGTTTTTCTCAAAATAAATAATTATTACCATGGACAAAATATTTTATCTGATAAAAAGATATCTGCCGAAGAGGCTATTTTCTTCATTACAACCAGCTTATCATTTTTTCTTAAGTGGGCTGGGAGCCGCTCTCTATAATCATCCTAGTGAGAACTTAATTGTTGTGGGTGTGACGGGAACTACTGGCAAAACTTCCAGCGTCTTTTTGATTGCTAGAACCTTAGAAGCGGCTGGTTACAAAGTGGGTTATACTTCCACCGCCATGTTTAATGATGGCCAAAAAGAGTGGTTAAATGACAAGAAAATGACCATGATTGGCCGTTTTTTTACGCAGAAGATTCTACGCCAAATGGTTAAAAATAAATGCCAATATGCGATAATTGAAACTAGTTCTGAGGGCATTAAACAATTCCGTCATCGTTTTATCAATTATGACATCTTGGTCTTTACTGGTCTTTATCCGGAGCACATTGAATCTCATGGTGGCTTTGAAAATTATAAACAAGCTAAGGGCAAATTATTTGCTCATTTAAAAAACTGTCAAACTAAATACGCTGATGATTATAAAATTGTGCACCATCCCAAGACTGAACTTAAGAAATTAAATTATAGTCGGGTTAAAAAAACCATTATTGCTAATTATGACGACGATGAGGTTAATTATTTTTTAAGTTTTTGGGCCGAGCAAAAGATTGGTTATACCTGCGGGGTTCATAGCGACAAATCAGAGGAGCTAAATTACAACGAAGAAATTAAGCAAAGTGTAGAATTAATAAAATGTGGAAATATTGACGTCTCTGGCCAGGGAACTTCGTTTGACGTCTTTCTGTTGTCGGATTTTTTTGCTACCCAAAACAAAGCTAACAAGATGATTAATATTAAGCTCAATCTTCTAAGTGATTTTAGCGCTATTAATGCCATGACGGCAGTGGCGACTGGTCTCAGTCAAGATTTAAATTTAGGTCAAATTAAAAAGGGCTTAGAGAATGTCAAAGGAATTACTGGTCGATTAGAGATGATTAATGAGGGGCAAAATTTTACGGTAGTGGTAGACTATGCTTTTGAGCCGAAAGCTGTTTCTAAACTCTATGAGGCTGTCGGTCTTATTCCTCATAATAAAATCATTCATGTCCTCGGATCGGCCGGAGGCGGCAGAGACAAGTCTCGTCGACCAATCTTGGGAGAGATTGCTGGCCGGGGCGCTGACTATGTTATTGTTACCAATGAAGATCCTTACGACGAAGATCCCAATGTGATCATTGAAGAAGTTTCTTTGGGGGTTGAGAAGGAGGGCAAGACTAATAAAAAAGATTTATTTAAAATTTTAGATAGACGCGAAGCCATTTTAAAAGCTTTGAGCTTGGCCAGCTCGGGTGACATCGTACTTCTGACTGGAAAAGGGAGTGAGCAAGCCATCTGTGTGGCCCGGGGAGCTAAGATTCCTTGGGACGACAGACGGGTGGCCAGAGAAGAGCTTTTGAAGCTCTAAAATAGTGTGGATAAACTGTGGATTGACAAAAGTCAAATAATGTAATATTATTAGAATTACTTTTAAACAGTTAATTTTTTAAAAGTGACTAATTATTTTAAATAATTCAAAGTTGTCTAAACTCAAGCCCTGATTGGTATTGGGATTTTTTTGTTGCTAGTCATTTTTTCGCTTATTTTACCTAATTTTTTTACTACTTTAAATAAAATTAACAGCTGTCCCTGCACCTCTAATGAAAGGGAGGGGTGGCTAATATCAAATATGGCCAATAACACGATTGCTCCGCATTCACTTAAATTGGGTGAACGCCGTTTTTTTACCGACTCCAAGGAGTCGATACCGATGCCCGATTTGATTGAAATTCAAAAGGACTCTTACAAATGGTTTTTGGAGGAAGGTTTGGCTGAACTTTTTGATGAAATTTCCCCAATTACTGATTTTAATAATCGTGATCTCGAATTATATTTTGAAGACTACTATTTAGATAAACCAAAATTCAGTGAGGGGGAAAGCCGCGCCAAGAATATTACTTTTGAAGCTCCTCTCCGCGTTAAAACTACTCTCCTCAACAAAAGAACTAATCAAAAAATCAAACAAGAAGTTTTCTTGGGTGATTTCCCTTTGATGACCGACAAGGGAACTTTTATCATTAATGGTATTGAGCGGGTCGTGGTTTCTCAACTTATCAGATCAGCTGGTGTGATGTTCACTTCGGACTTTATTAAAGGCAAGAAATATTACGGTGCTAAAATTATTCCGAATCGTGGTGCTTGGCTGGAGATTGAAACTGATCCGAACAAAGTTATCTGGGTGAGAATTGATCGCAAACGAAAAGTAGCCGTAACTTCTTTGATGCGGGCTTTTGGCATTGTGACTGATGAAGAAATTAAAAAGTTTTTTAAAGATGTTGATATTACTAAAGAAGCCGATGAAATCGGTTATATCGATGCGACCTTGGCCAAAGATGCTTCTCATGATGAGGCGGAAGGGTTACAAGAAGTTTACCGTCGGATTCGTCCGGGCGATTTAGCTACGGCTGAAAATGCTCGCTCTCTGATTCATTCTATGTTCTTCCGTTTCGATCGTTATGATTTTGGTCGCGTCGGTCGTTATAAACTTAATCGTCGTTTCTCGGAAAATTTACCAATCACTAAAGAAAACCGAATTCTGCGTCATGAAGATTTGGTAAATATTGTGCGTGAAGTTATCAGATTAAATATTATCAAAGGCGAAGAAGATGATATCGATCATTTAGGTAATCGTCGGGTTCGAGCTATTGGTGGTTTAATCCAGAATCGTTTCCGGGTTGGTTTGGCTCGCATGGAGAGAATTATTAAGGATAAGATGAGTACTTCCGATATCAGCACTTTAACTCCAAACAAATTAATTAATGCTCGTCCAGTGATTGGTGTAGTGAAGGAATTCTTTATGTCTTCTCAGTTATCTCAGTTTATGGACCAAACTAATCCCTTGGCCGAATTGGAACATAAGCGTCGTTTATCAGCCATGGGACCGGGCGGTTTAACCCGCGAACGGGCAGGTTTTGATGTCCGTGATGTGCACACCACTCATTATGGTCGGATTTGTCCAATTGCTACTCCAGAAGGTCCAAATATTGGTTTAGTGGGTCATTTGGCTAGTTACTCGAGATTAAATAGTTACGGCTTTTTGGAAACTCCCTATCGTAAAGTTAAAGATGAAAAGGGGCAGAAAACCGTGAGCGATGAAATCATTTTTTTAGATGCTTTTGAAGAAGAAAAATATATTACCGCTGATGCTACTATTCCATTTGATAAGAATGGTCATTTTTTGGTGAGTCGTTTTGATGTCAGAAAATTTGGTAAGCCAGCTACGGAAGATGTCGAGAATGTTAACTTGATTGGTGTAGCGGCCAATCAAATTATTTCTATTGCTACCTCCTTGATTCCTTTTATGGAACACAATGATGGTCAGCGTTCTTTGATGGGTACCAACATGCAACGTCAGGCTGTACCGTTGATCAAGGCTGAGGCCCCAGTGGTGGGTACCGGCGTTGAAGCGCGGGCTGCTCGAGATAGTGGTCACGTTGTGCTCGCTGAAGACGATGGTATAGTTACTAAGGTTGATGCCGCTAACATTGAAGTGGAAAACAAGAAAGGCAAAACCATTCATTATAATTTAAATAAATTTTTACGTTCTAACTCTTTGACTTGTATTAACCAACATCCGTTAGTTGACGTGGGTGACAAAGTCAAAAAAGGAGACGTGATGTCTGATGGTCCATCAATTGATAATGGCGAGTTAGCGCTGGGTAAGAATGTGCTCGTCGCTTTTATGACCTGGGAAGGTTATAATTATGAAGATGCTATTATTATTTCTGAAAGACTAGTAAAGGAAGATGTTTACTCTTCGGTTCACATTGAAAACTACACTATTGATGTTCGCGATACCAAGCTTGGTCCAGAAATTATCACTAACGATATCCCTAATATCTCGGAAGAAAAATTAAAGAATTTGGATGAAGATGGTATTATCAGAATCGGTGCTGAAGTTTCTTCCAGCGATATTTTGGTAGGTAAAATTACTCCTAAGGGTGAGACTAAGTTAAGCGCCGAAGAAAAATTATTACGCGCTATCTTTGGTGAAAAGGCCAAGGATGTGCGTGATTCTTCTCTATATTTAGAGCACGGTGAACACGGCAAGGTGGTAGATGTTAAGATCTTCTCCCGAGAAGAGGGCGACAAGCTTTCCACTGGTGTTTTGAAGTCTATTCAAGTGTCAGTAGCTAATTTGAGAAAGATCCAGGTGGGTGACAAAATGTCTGGTCGTCATGGTAATAAAGGTGTTATTTCTAAGATCGTTCCAGTTGAAGATATGCCTTATATGGAAGATGGTACTCCAATTGATATTATTTTATCGCCACTGGGTATTATCTCTCGTATGAACTTGGGTCAGTTGCTTGAGACTCATATGGGTTTTGCGGCTAAGAAATTAGGTTACCGCGTCGCTACCCCAGCCTTGAACGGCTTGAAGGAGGAAGATATCAGAAACGAATTGGTGCGCGCTGGACTGCCCGAAAATGGTAAGGTGACTTTAAATGATGGTAAAACAGGCGATGCTTATGATCATACCATTACGGTTGGTATTAAATATATTTTAAAATTGAATCATATGGTGGAAGATAAGATCCACCAACGATCTATTGGGCCTTATTCTTTAATCACCCAACAACCTTTAGGTGGTAAAGCTCAATTTGGTGGCCAGAGATTTGGTGAGATGGAGGTTTGGGCCCTGGAAGGTTATGGCGCGGCTCATACTTTACAGGAAATTTTGACCATCAAATCAGATGATGTAACTGGTCGTTCTAAAGCTTATGAAGCTATTATCAAAGGTGAAGAAATTCAAAAACAAAACGTTCCAGAATCTTTTAATGTATTAGTTTCAGAATTGAAAGGCTTATGTTTGAACGTTGAACTTTTAGGTGGCACTCCAAGATTAACTGAGGAAGAAGAAACCGAGGCTCATCTGAAAGGTGAGAAAATATTAGAAGCTGAAATCGTCGAAGCAGCGGCTGGCATTACCGAAGAATACAAAGCAATGACCGAAAAAGAAGGACTTAATCCGGAAGAACTTTCTGGGTTATCGGTTATCACGCCAGAGGAGTAAGTTAATCCTAATTATTTATTAAACCATAATTAAACATATGCTTAATCCTATAAAAACCAGTGATTTTGATGCCATCCGCTTGAAGCTCGCATCTCCCGAGGAAATTATCTCTTGGAGTCACGGCGAAGTGATCCGTCCGGAAACTATTAACTACCGCACTCAGAAGCCGGAGAAAGACGGCTTATTTTGCGAACGTATTTTTGGTCCAACTAAGGACTGGGAGTGCGCCTGTGGTAAATATAAAAAGATTCGTTATAAAGGGGTGGTCTGCGACAAGTGTGGCGTGGAAGTTACTCGCAGTGTTATTCGCCGTGAACGCATGGGCCATATCACTTTGCAGGTGCCAGCGACTCACGTTTGGTTCTTACGTGGCTTGTCGTCTAAGATTGGCTTGATTCTAAATCTCAGTATTCAGTCTTTAGAAAAAGTAGTTTACTTTGCTAATTTTATTATTACTGATGTTGATGAAACTTTGAAGGAAGCCACTTTGGACCAGATCAAACGGGAATATAAGAGTAAAAAAAAGAATATTGATGATGCTTATGACCGCGAATATAAAGAAGCTGTTGATAAAACAGCTAAAGATCAGGCCCTAAAAATTAAGGAAGAAAAGATGACTAGTTTAGATATTGATTTTGAAGAAACCAAAACTGAGCTTAAAGATTTAAAACCATTATTAATTATTACCGAACAAGAATATCAAACTTTAAGTATGAAGTTTGGTCATTTGTTTGCAGCTGGTATCGGAGCGGATGCGGTACGTAAATTATTATCTAAGATTAATTTAGATAAGAGTATTGTTAAATTAGAAGAAAAGTTAGAAGGCGCCCAAGATGCTAAACGAGAAAAATTAGTTAAACGTTTGAAATTATTAAAGAATTTTCGAAATAATAATATTCGCCCCGAATGGATGGTTTTAACCGTTATTCCGGTCATCCCGCCTGATCTCCGACCAATGGTGGCTTTAGATGGTGGCCGTTTTGCCGCCTCTGATTTAAATGATCTGTATCGTCGCGTGATTAACCGTAATAATCGCTTGAAACAGTTGATTGATTTAAATGCTCCAGAAGTTATTTGTCGTAATGAAAAACGAATGCTCCAGGAAGCGGTTGATTCCTTACTTGATAACTCTTCTCGTAATACCAAAACTATTACTGCCTCTACTGGTCAAAAACGTCAGTTAAAATCTTTAGCTGATACTTTGAAAGGTAAGCAGGGTCGTTTCCGCCAGAACTTATTGGGTAAGCGCGTCGATTATTCCGGTCGTTCGGTTATTGTGGTCAACCCTAAATTGAATTTAGATCAATGTGGTTTGCCGAAGATTATGGCTCTGGAGTTATTCAAACCATTTATTATTTCGAAATTAATTAAACGAGAAATAGTGCATAATGTGCGCTCCGCTTCTCGTTATATGGAAGCTGGACATGACGAAGTTTGGGACATTTTGGAAGAGATTGTTAAGGGTGCTTATGTGCTCTTGAATCGAGCTCCGACCTTACATCGTTTAGGTATCCAAGCTTTTCATCCAGTTCTGATTGAAGGTAAGGCGATTCAGATTCATCCCCTTGTTTGTACAGCCTTCAATGCCGACTTCGATGGTGACCAAATGGCCGTTCATGTACCACTTACCAAAGAAGCCGTAGCGGAAGCTCGTGACATCATGCTGTCTTCCCATAATTTGCTTAAACCAGCGACTGGCGATCCAATCGTTACTCCATCTCAGGACATTGTTTGGGGCGCTTACTACATTACTTTCAGTGATGATAATTTTAATACTAAAGACGACAAAGAACTTCATGCTTTCTATAGCGAAGATGATGCTATTTTAGCTTATGAACATCGCTTTATTAGTTTACATGAACCAATTAGAATTAAGTTCTTCGGCAAAGGCTTAGTCAGAACTACGGTTGGTCGGGCTATTTTGAATACTATTATTCCAGAAAAATTGAAGTTTATTAATGAGGTGGTGGGTAAAGGAAAATTAAAGACTTTGATTCGAGAATGTTTAGCTCTTTACGGTGAAGCCGAAACTGTGAAATTTGTTGATGACTTGAAGAATAAAGCTTTTGATTTTATTACTAAATCAGGCTTATCTTGGGGTTTTGGTGATCTCCCTAATTTACCAGAAAAAGATGCTTTAATCGAAAAGGCTAACGTAGAAGTAGAAAAGATTAGAGAGCAATACGAGGAAGGTTTGCTAACTGAAAGCGAACGTTACGGTAAAGTGATTGAAACTTGGACTAATACCAAGGAGACAATTGCTGGTATCTGTAAGAAGAGTTTGGCTAACGTTTTGCCCCTTTATTCTATGATTGAATCTGGCGCTCGGGGATCTTGGTCCCAGCCAGTACAGATTTTAGGTATGAAAGGTTTAGTGACTTCACCTTCCGGTGCCATTATCGAATTACCGGTTAAAGGTAATTTCAAAGAAGGCTTCGGTGTGCTGGAATACTTTATTTCCACTCACGCCACCAGAAAAGGTTTGTCCGATACCGCCCTTCGAACTGCTAATGCCGGTTATTTGACTCGTCGGTTAGTGGATGTGGCTCAGGACGTAATTGTAGTCGAAGAAGATTGTGGCGATACCGAGGGCTTTATTTTTACTAAGAAAGAATGTGAGGATAATGATGATGATTTTTTCAAGAAAATTTCTGGTCGTTATTTAGCTAAAGATTTGGTGGATGTTAAAGGCCAAGTTGTTTTAAAAGCGGGAGCTATTTTGGATGAAGATGCTATTAAAGAAATTAAGACTTTTAATATCGAAAGTGCTTGTGTCCGCTCAGTTTTAAGCTGTCATTTACATAAAGGTATTTGCGCTCATTGTTATGGGCATGATTTAGCTTATAACAAAGAGGTTCAATTAGGCACCACTGTCGGGATTATTGCCGCCCAATCAATTGGTGAGCCCGGTACCCAGTTAACCATGAGAACTTTTCACACTGGTGGTGTGGCGGGATCTGATGATATTACGCAAGGTTTACCTCGGGTGGAAGAAATTTTTGAAGCTCGTCCACCAAAGAAGAAGGCTTTGATGGCTGATACTGATGGCTCTATTCAGATTGAATTTAGTCAAAAGACTATCAAGGATAAGGACGGCAAAGAAATTGTGGTTAACAGTTCTCAAGAAAAGATTTTGAAATTGAATTACAAGATCAAAGACGAGAAAGGTAAGGAAGAAGATGCCACGCAAGAGTTTGTTATTCCGCGCGGTACTATGATCTGGGTTAAAGACGGCGATAAAGTGAAAAAGGGTAATCGTTTGACTGAAGGTAGCTTCAACTTGAAAGAGTCCTACGAATTACAAGGTCGCTTGAATACCCAAAAATATATTATTAAAGAAATCCAATATGTTTATTCTTCTCAGGGCCAACCTTTGAATGATAAGCACGTTGAGGTTATTGCTCGACAAATGTTCTCTCGTCATTTGATTAAGGAAACTGGTGATACCACTTTATTGCCGGGTGAAGTAGTGGAGGAAGAAGTATTGTTTGAAGCTAACAAGTTAGCGAAGAGACCAGCTGAAGCTGTCCGCTTGTTGTTAGGTATCACTAAGACTTCACTTTCTACTGACAGTTTCTTGTCAGCTGCTTCGTTTCAAGAGACCCCTCGGGTTTTGATTGAGGCCGCAGTTTCCGGTAAGATTGATTACTTAGAAGGCTTGAAGGAAAACGTTATCATCGGCTGCCTGATTCCATCAGGAACTGGTTATAAGGGTAAGAAGAAGCGAGAAGTCTATCAATAGTTTGATATAAACAGCGGAAAAGCACCTTGCTTGGTGCTTTTTTGTTATAGTTTTTTCTGGTATAATAAAAGGGTATTAATCTATGAAAAATATCTCCTGGCGTCTTAAAATCAGGCTTATTTTATGGTCAATTATCACCTTGGCCGTTTTAGCTGTGGTCTATTTAACTCTCGTGCCTTTTGGCCGAATTACCTACACTTATCATCAAAATGGCTCCGAACTATTGGGGGGCAAAGGCTTCTTTGGTAATTTCACCCCACTAGATAGAGTCAATACTAAGAGTGATAACTTGAAGATAATTGGTGACTCAGTTTACTTTTCGCTGTTTACTCCGCGGCGCTTTGAAAAGGCCAAGCTGATTATGGTCTACCGGGGCTTTAATTATGAATCATATCCGATTATGGAAGCGGGGGTGATGGTCGATCCGATTCTGCGTAATTATCGTCTGTATCCAATTTCTAATTATATTATTGATCGTTTGTCAGGTGAATGGAAAACTAAGAGTGAAAATGGTGTGATGCTGCTCCAGAAAGAAAAGAAGTATGGTAGCGTGAGTGAATTGCTCGCTGATCCACCTCAGAGTAGTGAATTGGCTTTTTATAATTACCAGCACAATTTTCCTTATCAGATCAAGGATTATCAAGCTGAAACTAAAACTATTAGCCTGCCGGATCTCCGCGGTGCCTATCAATTTTATACTTACATTAACAATGAGACGTTAAATTTTTCGGTCGACTTTCTAGATTTAAATCAAAATTTGGATCAGAACGGCGATCCCGTTCAGATTTATGTTTATGGATCAAGCTCTAAGGCGATCGCTGAATATTCTTTGCTGGATGATGGCGATATGAGCGATGATGGCCAGATGAATGCTGCTCGTCATATCAGCATTAATTTACCCGGATTGGATCAGGGGGTTTATAAAGTGGAGGTCAAAGTTAATGATGATTTAGTGAACCAGCGTATTTCTACTACTCAGACCAAAATGGCCTTTATTTCCCGCCTTTGGCTCTATAATCATGATTATTCTGAGATTAATATTTCCACTGATGGTACTTTTATTAAGGCCAAGGCATTGGATCCTTCTGGTGTCGGAGTAATTAGTTTGAATGCTGATTTCTTTGATATCCCTGAAACCTATCAGCAATATCTAATGGATTTTTCTAGTCCTCAATCAGTAAATAAGGTGAAGGTGTCTAATCCAGAAACAGTAATTGAGGCTAGCGGAGTTTTCTCTTTTTCGGAATCGGCGCTGTTTAATCCGGACATCAAAAAACTAGACGTGAATTCTACCTTAAACAATCTAAAATATATTGTCGCTAGATATAGCTCTCCGATTAGTTTAGGTGTCTGGAAGAAGGCGACGGTGGAAATGGATATTAGCGATGTCTATCGCGAAAAGGGTCAAACTAATTTTATGATTTCAATCCCGGGGTTGTTAACAGAAAAAAATACAGTCGGAGCGGAGATTAAGTCGCTCCAAATTGAATTAACCGGAAAAAGTTTAATAGAAAAAATCAAAGAGTATGTTAAATAAAATAATAAAATTTATCAGCTGGTCTAAATTTCATGAGTTCTGCCAAGAATTATTTTATGCTCTGTCAGGTGCTTTAGAGCTTTTTATCGTCCTGGAAATAATCAAACCCCAAATAGTAACGGCCTATATCAGCCTCAGCTTTTTGTTGCTCCTTTGGTGTCTTAATGCTATGATTTTATTGTTATTTAGGAAATTAGTTTAATTTTATATGTCAAAATTAGAATCATTTTTAAATCCTAAGTCCGTGGCCATTGTTGGCGCTTCTTCTAATCCAGCTAAGCTCGGTTGGCAGATTTTAGCGAACTTAAAATCAGCCGGCTTTTCGGGTGACATCTATCCGGTTAATCCTCATGAAACGGAGATTTTAGGATTAAAAGCTTATCAAAATATTAGTGAGTTAAAAACCAAGGTTGATTTAGCGATAGTGGTTATTCCAGCGGCTTTAGTTGGGGCAGAGATTGAGAAGGTGGCCAATGTTGGAATAAAAAATTTAGTGATTATCTCGGCTGGTTTTGGTGAGGCGGGTACGGCCGGTAAGGCCTTGGAAGCTGAGATTAAACAATTGGCCGAGACCCATGGTTTGAATATTTTAGGACCAAATTGTTTGGGCTTCATCAATTATCGTTTCCGCTTGAATACTACTTTTGCCAATACCTTCGGATCAGAAGAGGGCAAAAAAAATCATAACATTGCCTTCTTGTCTCAATCGGGAGCTATTGGTAGTGCTGTGCTCGATTGGACTAAAAATAAAAATATTGGTTTTTCTTTATTTGTCAGTTTGGGTAATAAAGCAGTTTTAAATGAAAATGACTTTTTAGAATATTTATTAAATGATAAAGACAGCGATTTAGTGATGGCTTATTTGGAAGAAATTTCTGAGGGCAGTCGCTTTTTAAATTTAGTTTCTCGTTTAGCCAAAATAAAACCAGTGGCCATCTTAAAAGCTGGTCGCACTGCGGCTGGTAGTGCCGCTGCTATGTCGCATACTGGCAGTCTGGCCGGCAGCAATGAGGCCGTCAAAGCCGCTTTGCTTCGAAGTGGAGCCATTATTTTAAATGACATGAATGAGTTGTTTAATTTGATGCGACTGGTTAAAAAACCGCTGCACTTAAGCAATTCTGATCTTTATTTAATTTCTAATGCCGGCGGGCCACTAGTTATCAGTACCGATGAAATTTCTTTAAGTAACCTGACTTTACCAGCCTTGTCAGTTGACACTAAAAAGAAGCTAGCTGCCATACTGCCTGATTTCGGTCACATTGATAATCCTTTGGATATTTTAGGCGATGCCACCAGCGAGCGCTATGAAAAAGTATTGAGTATTTTATTGGCTAAAACTGAAGTGCAAACAATGCTGATTCTTCTAACGCCACAGAGTGGTACGGACAGCAAAAATATTGCTGAGGTTATTGGCCGCTTTAGCCTAAAATACCCAGAAAAATTGATTGGATGCGGATTTATCGGCGGGGTAGCCATAGGCGATGGCAAGAAAATTTTGGCTGAATACTTAGTGCCTAATTTTGATTATCCAGAAGATGCTATTCGTGTTTTGAAGCATTATTTAGGCTATCAAAAAAATAAAAAGAGTTTGCTGGTTTATAAGCCAGTCAAAGCTAAATTACCAGAGTCTAAAATTTCTGGTCTTTGGGATTATTTGACCACCAAGAATCTTTTAGATAAATATGGTATCAAGACGGTTAAAACTTTGAAAGTTGAGAGGGGTCCTTTAAAGATTAAGTATCCGCTGGTGGCTAAGATTGTCGGGCCTCAAGTGATTCATAAGAGCGAAGCTCAGGCCATTTTTCTTAATCTGCAAACTGAAGCGGAATTGAAAAAGATAAAGCGGCATCCGTTATTGAAAGATAAGGCCAATTATCTAGTAGTGCAAGAAATGGTGACGGGTGGATTAGAAATAATTTTAGGTTTTAAGCGGGATGATAATTTTGGTCCAGTGATTGTGGTGGGTTGGGGCGGAATTTATACTGAGACGATTAAAGACTCGGCTTTATTTTTAGCTGAAGATAATACTTGTCTGATTAAGAATAAGATTAAGCAATTAAAAATTTATAACTTGATCGCCGGCACTAGAGGTCAGAGGGCTTTTGATTTTGAATCTCTGGTTGAAAATATTAAGAAGCTGGTTTTATTAGCTCAAACCCATCCCGAGATTAAAGAATTGGATATTAATCCGGCCTTTATTTTGCCTTCTGGTTTTGTAGCGGCTGATTGGCGCATAATTTCTTAGAGACTATGTTAAAAAATTTATTTAATCGTCAAACTAACAGTATTACCATGGCCGCCGCTTTGGTCGGTGTGTCTTCGCTATTGTCTCGCTTACTAGGGGTGTTGCGGGATAGAATTTTGGCAGGCCAATTTGGTGCGGGTGAATATTTGGATATTTACTATAGCGCCTTTAGAATCCCGGATATGGTCTATAATCTTTTAATTCTAGGAGCTTTGTCGGCTGGCTTCATCCCAGTCTTTACCGGTCTAATCAAGGATTTTAAGAGTTATAAAAGTACTGGGCTATTTAAGTATTTAAATTTGGAAGCTTGGGATTTGGCCAACAATCTTTTAAATATTTTGATGCTATTTTTAGTGGTTTTAAGTTTATTGGGGATAGTTTTTGCCCCCAGTTTAGTTTCTTTAATTTCTCCTGGATTTTCCCCCGAAGCTCAAAAAACTACGGCTGATTTAACGCGAATTATGTTCTTGTCACCCTTGTTTTTAGGCATCTCTGGTATTATTGGTGGTGTCTTGCAGTCTTTTAAAAACTT
>PFAQ01000028.1 GCA_002778645.1 Candidatus Falkowbacteria bacterium CG10_big_fil_rev_8_21_14_0_10_39_9 | reverse complement strand
TACATCTTGTCAGTGCGGTTGCCAAAAGTAGCTTGGTTAGTGAGATTCAAAACGATAATTACCAAAGAAATGCCAGCCACCAGAATGGGAGTCATAACTTTTCTGAATAAGAAAAATTTGGAATGATTTTTGAGATTGATTTCTCTGATTCTTTTTAAAAGCAGGATGTAACCACCATATAATTTCACCAGGGGTTTATAGAATAATGAATGGGTGATAAAAGCGATGGGTTTAAAGATGGTTAAAACAAAAAAACCACTGACTACTTTTTTGATGAAAATCAATGACTTTAGTAGTGGTATCAAAACTTCAATTAATACAGTTTTGGCTTGTTGTTTTTGACTCATGAACGGTATTGTCTGCTTACTATGGTATCATTTTTAAGGGTCGATAGTCAATTTTGCTTAAAAATGTTATATTTTAGTTGGAGATAAAATAATAAAAATAAAAATATGTATAAAATTGTCTTGCTACGTCATGGTCAAAGCACTTGGAATAAATTCAATGAGTTCACCGGCTGGTCTGATGTTGATTTGAGCCCGCTGGGTAGAAAAGAAGCTGGTGTGGCAGCCATCGCTTTCAAAAAAGCTAAGTATTCTTTTGATGAGGTTTTCCAATCAGAGCTAAAGCGAGCGCAGCAAACCACCAAAATAGTTTTGACCGGGATGAAACATAAAAAGATCCCTATAATTAATGATTGGCATTTAAATGAACGTCATTATGGTAATCTACAGGGAATGAACAAGGCTATGATTAGAGAGAAGTATGGCGACAAACAATTTATGCTATGGCGCCGAGGCTATAGCGTTCGTCCGCCCCAAATTAAGAAATCAAATTTCACCTACAAAGAAATTTATTCCAATTCAGTTTATCGAGATATTAAAATTCCGCTTTCTGAAAGTTTAGCCGATGTGATTAAACGAGTTATTCCTTTCTGGAAAAAAACTATTGCCCCGGAAATTAAAGCTGGCAAGAGAATTCTAATTTCAGCTCATGGCAATAGCTTGCGCGCGTTAGTGAAGTATCTAGATAAAATTTCAGTTAAAGAAATAGAGGAATTAAATCTCCCCACCGGTGTTCCCTTGGTATATGAGTTGGATAATGATTTAAAACCCCTCAAGCATTATTATCTTGGTGATCAGAAAAAAATTCAGGCCGCTATCGATGGTGTTAAAAATCAAGGGAAGAAATAAGAGCCCAATAAAAAATAGAGACCTCTCTCTATTTTTTTATTGATCTAAATTAATTTCCCGGCACAATCACTTCAAACGGTTTTTTACTACCATAAGCTTTGGGTCCGTAATCAGTGCAGAACTGCTTAATATTCTTTTGGAAATAAGCTGGTTTAGATTCTTGAATACGACCAATAATGGAATAGCCCAGACAAAGCATTAGGGCAAAGTCAGTGGTTTTAGGCAGCTTAATATCTATTCGGTGTTTGAAATCACCAAAATATTTATTGACTATCCCGAGTCCTAGCACTAATTCATTTTTATCTTGATGGACAAATTTAGCGTGACGAGAATGGCCTTCAGAATAGGCTCGAACCTGGAGGTGCGGCCCAAATAATTCTCGACCCTTAATGTTTAACATATCGCAGATTTCAATGTACTCATCAGGCAAAACAAAGGAATAGCTGGAATATTTTTTAAAATTACGGGGCAGCTTAATTTGTTTTAAGAAGCTTAAAATCTTGGTGGGGTTCTCTCGCGTCAGAGACAAAATCATACCTAAATAAGTTGAAGTGTTATAAGTATAGGGTTCACTCAACTTCCGATAAGCCAAAACTTGATCGGCAATTTTTGCCGCCGAAGAATTGGGAGAACAAGTTAAGAGGGTCGTCTTCAATTTATTCTTCTGGGCTAACTCCAACTCCCAGACAGAATCTTTTTCGCCTGACGCGGAAATAATCACGGCCTCTTTGATTACTTTCTTTTTGAGTAGGGAATTATATTTTTTTAAAGTGGCTCTGAAATTACTCTCATCAGCAAAAATTGCTGGTTGTCGAGCGAAGAGAATGGTGCCCGTATTGTAGGCATTACCACTGCCGACCACCAGAGGGAAGTTGATTTTCTGAAATTTAGCCGAAGGCACTTTGTTTTTAGCGAAGAATTGAAGAGCGTTATAAACGGCTTGATTGAGGTTGATTAATTTCATAGGGATTGATAAATTAATGGTTCTGCTTTAATTATAATTTAGATTGATTTTTTTAGCAATTTATTATAGTATTGAAGTAATCATTAAATTATCTAGATAATATGTCCGGACACTCAAAATGGGCGACAACTCATCGCCAAAAAGAAATTGTCGACGCCAAGCGCGGCGCCATTTTTACCAAATTAGCTAATATTATTACCATCGCCGCCAAACAGGGTGGTGATGTTAACGCTAATCCATCGCTCAGAACGGCAGTGGAAAAAGCTCGAGCCGCTTCCATGCCCAAAGATAACATTGAAAGAGCTATCAAGAAGGGCACCGGTGAATTGGGGGGCGACCAAATTGAAGAATTATACTATGAGGCCATTGGTCCTGGTAATTCTCAGTTTGTAATCAAATGTGTGACTGATAATAAGAATCGCAGCGCGGGTAATGTGCGCCATACTTTTAGTAAGAATGGTGGTACTTTTGGTAATGTTTTATGGAATTTTGAACAAAAAGGTGTGATTATGGTAGAAAACAGTGAATTAACTGCTAAAAATATCAATTTAGATGACTTAGAATTAGAGTTAATCGATGTTGGTGCTGATGACTTATTGAAGGAAACTGAAGGTATCACTATTTATGCTAGAATTGATAAATTGCAAGGTATTGTGGCCTTTTTAGAAACTAAAGGTTTGAAAGTAGCTTCAGCCGAGATTGAATATGTCGCCAAAGAAAAGCAAGAATTAAAAGAAACGGAAAAGAACACTGCCGAAAAGATTATGGAAGAACTCGAAGACAATGAAGATGTCAGCGATTATTATACCAATATTATATGATCATTTTGGGGGTCGACCCGGGAATTGCCGATACTGGCTGGGGCTTAATTGAGAAAAATGCTCGCGGGCAAGTTTTTCATATTGCTCATGGTTCTATTAAAACCCCTAAAACTAGTGGTCTGGCCGACAGATTAGCCTCTCTTTATAATGATCTCATTTTGATAATTGATAAGTACCAACCCCAGGTAGCCGCGATTGAAGAATTGTTCTTCAGTAAGAATGTAAAAACGGCTCTGATTGTCGGTCAAGCTCGGGGGGTTATCCTCCTCGCTCTTAAAAATAAAAAACTTTCTATTACTGAGTTTAAACCAAATCAAGTTAAGCAAGCGGTGGCGGCCTATGGCCAGGCCGGAAAATTACAAGTGCAAAAAATGGTTAAACTGCTTTTAAATTTAAAAGAAATTCCTCGACCGGACGATGCGGCCGACGCTTTAGCTTTGGCTATTTGTTTAAGTGCAATCAAAAAATATGGCCAATAAATTAAAAATCGTCCACATCGCCTCTGAAGTGGCTCCTTTTTCCAAAACTGGTGGCCTGGGTGATGTGAGCCGCTCTCTGCCTAAAGCGCAAAATCGCTTGGGTCATGATGTCCTGATTATTACGCCTTTATATGGCCAAGTGATTGATATTGAGAAACATGACCTAGAACCAGTGTTTGAAAATGTTAAGATCTATTTAAACTCAGTTGATGAAGTTGAAGTTAGTTATTGGAAGGGATATTTAATGGAAGACCTGCCGGTTTATTTTGTGGAGTGCAAAAAATATTTTTCTAAGAAAAAAAAGATTTATGGCTCCAGTCATGAAAATGCTCGCTTCTTAGTCTTCGCGGTGGCGGCTCTAAAATTATTATCACTCCTAAAATTCAAAGCCGACATTGTGCACTGTCATGATTGGCAGACTGGGCTTATTCCATTTTATTTAAAAAATGATTTTCGTTATTCTAAAACTCTCAAAAAGGCTCGGACGATTTTTACCATTCATAATCTAATCTTTCAATTGGGACATAATTGGTGGGATGTCCCACTGGCCGATCGGGACTATGGTCGCCGTCGCTTGCCCCATTTAGATGATCCAGCCATTGAGAATATTAATTTTGCTAAACGAGCCATTTTGTCGGCGGATATTATCAACACTGTTAGTGAACAATACCGTGATGAGATCATGACTAAACGTTTTGGTCAGGATTTACAACGCATTCTCAAAAATCGTTCCGACCATTTATTTGGCATTATCAATGGTATTGATTATCACGCCTATAATCCGGAGAATGATACTTCTTTGTTTCGCAATTATAATGCAGAAAAAATTAGCGGTAAGATTGAAAACAAGAAGGCCTTGCAAAAGAAATTTGGCTTACCAGCGGATCCTAAAATCCCCTTGCTTTGTGCTACCTCTCGGGTGACTTTTCAAAAGGGTTTTGAGCAGATTATTCGTCTCCTGCCTCAGTTTTTGCGACTCGAGGTCCAGTTTGTGATTATTGGATCGGGCGATAAAAAGTATATTAAAGAACTTCTAAAGATTGCTCGTCAATACCCCAAAAAATTAGTAGTGATCCCATCCCATGAAGAGAACCAAAAATATGAAACCTTGGTTTATGCTGGTTCTGATTTTTTTCTCCTGCCTTCAGTCCATGAACCTTGTGGGATTAATCAATTAATTGCTCTGCGTTATGGTTGTATTCCCATAGTGCGCGAAGTCGGTGGTCTCTATGATACGGTTAGTAATTATAATCCGAGTACCGGTTCGGGCAGTGGTTTTACCTTCAAGGGGGAGGACGATTTTTCTTTTTACTCGGCTGTTATTCGCGGGTTAGAAAATTATCGCCATCTAGACTCTTGGAAAAAATTAATCAAGAAAGCGATGGAGGAATCTAATAGTTGGGAGATTTCCGCTAAGAAGTATATTAAACTATATCGGAAGGTAATGAAATTAAAAATAAAAAATAATTATGGTAAATAAAACTGACAACCTGTGGCTTAATTTTTTACATCTCTATCAACCAGCCAACACCGACCCCTATCACATTCAAGAAGCAGTGGAGAAAAGTTATGCCCGCTTGGTGCGAGCTCTCGAAGAACATCCATCAATTAAATTTACTTTTAACATCAGTGGTTGTCTTTTACTGCGTTTGGAAGAGTTAGGTTATTTTGATCTGATTGCTAGAATCAAAAAATTAATTGCTAAAAAACAATTGGAGATTACTGGTACCGCCGCTTACCACGCTCTGTTACCCTTGGTCGACGAGGCCGAGGTAGTTTGGCAGATTAAAGAAAATGAAGCCATCCTCCAAAAACATTTTGGGGCTGATTTCAAACCCCAAGGTTTCTTTTTACCGGAGATGGCCTATGGCCCCCAAGTAGCTAAAATTATTAAGAAGCTGGGCTATAAGTGGATTGTTGTGGATGAAATATTAATTAATGGCCAGTTGAATAAAATAGATTTTTCTGAGGTTTATTTAGATGAAAATAGCGGCCTAAAGGTGGTTTGTCGCAGTCGTCGTTTTAGTGGTTCTTATGTACCAGACAATCTCAAAGATTTTTTTGGTGACAACAAAACTATTATCACCGCGACTGATGGTGAGCTCTATGGTCTGCGTCATGAAGATCCCACCGGAGAGTTGGAGAAACTATTAAAGACAAATTTTTTTACCACTCAACTGATGAGTGATTTTGTCAGTGCCGAACAGAAAACAGTTAAGGTAAAATTATTAAGTGGTAATTGGGAATCAACTCCAGGTGAGTTGAAGAAGCAGGAACCCTATGCTCTCTGGCAAAAGAATAATAATAAAATTCAGAAAGCAATTTGGTCTCTGGCGAATTTAGCCCAAGAGTTGAGTCAGAAACATGTTAAGGCCGAGAACTATCATTGGTCTCGCTGGCATTTAGTGCGCGGATTGGCTAGTTGTACTTTTTGGTGGGCTAGCGGTCGGGATTTTTCGGCTAACTTCGGTCCTCGGGCCTGGAGTCCGGATGAAATTGAAAGAGGCATTAATGAACTCATCAGATCAATTAGGTCGCTCCATGATCATACTACTCAAAAGACTAAGATCAAGGCGGAAAAAATGTATCTCCAGGTGCAACGTTTAATCTGGGAAAAACATTGGCGCTATTATTGGCCAAGATAAATAATTATATGAATAAAATTGAGCAATTGTTTAATGCGGAATATGTGCGAAAGCTATTATCTCGTAAAGTATTGCCTCTTTATCCTGAATTTAAACGGATTGAAGCGGTTAAAATTATTCCTCATAAAAAACATGTTTGGGAGAGCACCTATCATGTAGTGGTAGAGTTTTTGGTTTCCTTTGCCACTGCTGAGGCAAAAATTCACCAACTGTCTTTGTTTTGCTCGGCCCATAGCAACGAAAATCGCAAGAATGTTTATGACTCTTTGAAATTTCTCTGGAATAGTGGTTTTGGTGATGCTCATTTTTCTATTCCTCAACCGCTTTTCTATTCCGCTTATTTCAACGGCACTTTTTATCAAGGTGTTGATGGTCACAATCTCCATTATTATATTAGTACTCAAAACTACGAGGAGATTGAAAAAATTATTCCCCAAGCAGCCAAATGGCTGGCTAAATTACACGGCCTAAAGAATGTCTTGGGGTTTGATTATAATTCGGAAAACGGTCGCATCAGAACTGTTATCTCGGGAATTGATGATATTTTGCAAGAGATTAAGAAAAAATATCCCCACTACTTAAGTTTCTATGAGAAGGCCTATAATATTTTTATCACTAAAGAAGAAGATTTTTTGAATAATACCAACCAGCGCTGGTTGATCCATGGCGATGCTCATCCGGAAAATATTATTAAGATGAGCGACATCAAGGTAGTCGTGATTGATTTTACCGATATGTCGCTCGCTGATTATACGCGCGATTTAGCTTGTTTTTTACAACAATTTGAGTATATGGGTGTCCAGAATAAAAAATTGGATCCGAGCTATGTCGCTAAAATCAGACGTTTATTCTTGGAGAGTTATTTTGCTAACTCCCCGGAAAAATTAGATGCTGCGGTTAAAGCTCGCATCGATAATTATTATAATTGGACCATGATGCGCACTATTAATTATTTATTAACTGCCGGAGTTATTAATCGCGATGAAGCTAAAATGGAGAAGATAAATAACTTGATCAATCTGTTAAAAAATAATCTGGGAATTTAATATGGCAGTGGAATATCATATTTATGATCAGAATTTTTTTCGCAATACTATTAAATTTGAAGCGGCTTCAGCGGCCAACGTAGCTCATATTTTATACCAACATTATCACCCCAAATCAATTATTGATGTTGGCTGTGGCTGTGGCATTTATTTACAAGAATTTCAAAAGTTGGAAGTAGAAATCGCTGGTTATGATGGTTCTCCAGACGCTATTAGAGAATCGCTGGTAGGAGATAAAATTAAACTCTTTGATCTGGCTGAACCGTTAAAGTTAAATCAGAAATTCGATTTGGCTCTTTGCGCCGAGGTAGCAGAACATCTAGAGGAGAAGAATGCTGATACCTTAGTTGATAGTTTGGTTGGTCTCTCTAATGATATTGTTTTTACTGCTGCCGTTCTGGGTCAGGGGCCGCGGAGTATTGGGCATATTAATGAGCAGTTACCAGAATATTGGATTGAAAAGTTCCAGCGCCGAGGCTTCGTCTTGCAAGTAGAGCTAGCAAATGCTATTAAAAAGGAAATGAAGGAAAAAGAGGTGGTGTGGTGGATTGTCCAGAATCTATTAATTTTTAAAAAATTGGCATAGACTATTTTTTTTGGGGTTAATATGTTATAATACAGATATTGATAGGAATTAATTATTAATTTTATTTATATAAAACCAACCAAATCAGCCTTTACCCTCATCGAGTTCCTGGTGGTTATAGCTATTATTGGAATCCTCGCTACT
>PFAQ01000017.1 GCA_002778645.1 Candidatus Falkowbacteria bacterium CG10_big_fil_rev_8_21_14_0_10_39_9 | reverse complement strand
ATAAATAACATTTCTTCGCTCCTAAATATTTCTGTGCCAACTTAACACCCAACAACATTTCCGTGATATGATTTTCTAAAATATAGCCGTCTTTTTTGACTCCCGGTTCACCTTCAGCCGCATTAATCACAATATACTTAACACTCCCTGGGACCTTATAAACCGCTTCCCATTTCAAAGCGGTCGGGAAACCAGCACCACCCCGACCAACCAACTGAACTGCTTTAATTTTAGCAATAATATCCATATAAACTATTTAATAAAACCAAAATGGCGCAAGGTGGGTAAAATATTCGGGGCTAGATTTTCCTGATCTAAAGTTTTCAGATCCAGCCAAGCCCATTTTAAAATATCGTCCCCCGGTTTAATCTCATTCAAACGCTCCGCGAGATAATGCACTAAAATAACATCAATCTTTCCGGCATCAGTTTCTTTGATGGTATGAATTAAAAACGGCGTGTCATTTAAAATCTTAATCTCTAGACCCATTTCTTCCATCACCTCTCTTTTGGCTGTTTCTATCAACCCAATCTCGCCATTTTCTACCCGACCACCACAAAATTTCCAGAAGTCAGTATCACCATTTTGGTTTAAAAGCACCTTATTATCCTCCACAATTACCGGGCCGGAAGCAATAATCATTTTATCCATCGTAATAATATTATTTTTTAGTAAACAAGACCGCTAAATCAGCTAAGCGATTAGAATAACCCCATTCATTGTCATACCAAGCGGTCACCTTCAACAGATCACCATCAACTACTTTAGTCATCGGTAAATCAACAATAGCACTGTAAGGATTACCTACAATATCGCTTGAAACTAATGGTTCTTCACTGGCCTGGATAATACCTTGATAGCGCTTCAGCTTAGCAACTTTTTTGAAAACTTCACTTACCTTTTCGACAGTAACTTTCTTTTTCGTGACAAAAACAATATCGCACAATGATCCGACTGGAGTGGGAACGCGGACAGCCAAACCATCAAATTTATTCTTCAAAGATGGAATAGTTTCGGTTACTGACAGAGCAGCGCCGGTCGTAGTTGGTACCATATTCAAAGCCGCTGCCCGAGCACGCCGCAAATCTTTATGCGGTCCATCCACTAAATTCTGATCCGCGGTATAGGAATGAATAGTGGTCATAATCGCCTTCTTAATACCAAAATATTGACGCACCACATCGGAGACTGGAGCTAAACAATTAGTCGTACAAGAAGCACAAGAAAGCAATTTATCAGCCTGGGTAATCTTATCTTCATTAACTCCCAAAACTACGGTCTTCACTTTATCCTCCTTGCCCTTAGCGGGAGCCGACAGGATAACCTTCTTGGCTCCGGCATGCAAATGAAAAGACAAACCTTCCTTGTTAGTAAAGCGACCGGTACATTCCAGCACCACATCAACACCCAATTTCTGCCACGGCAAAAGAGCCGGATCCTTTTCGGCTAGTACCGGGATCTTTTGACCCTTAACAAGCAAATGTTTAGCATCAAAATCTACTTTAGTACCATAAATTCCATAACAAGAATCATATTTAAGCAGATGAGCTAAAGTTTTAGTGTCAGTTAAATCATTAATGGCCACTACCCGCACCTCCGGATACTTTTCTAAGATAATTTTAAAAGTGGCACGGCCAATCCGACCAAAGCCATTAATTGCTAACTTGATCATAGTTTTAAATCTAAGGATTAAATAATTACTCCTTAATTATAGCACAAAAACGAGAAAAATAGCAAAACAAAAACCCTCCCGAACGGGAGAGTTCTTTTATCTTCAAAGCACTAAAATTAATTACTTCTTATTATGACGGTTCAAATCAACCTCGACCACCACATAACCCTCGCCTTTTTCACCCGGGAATTTGACGTCCACTGATTGCTTGAGCACATGATGGCTCAAAACCTCACCTCTTTGACCATCAACGTTAACCTTGGCGCCAATCGGAGGTAATTTCTTAGCTAAATCCTGGTAACCATCATATTCATAGGACAGACAACACATTAGTCGGCCACACATACCGGAAATTCGGTCGCTACCGCGATGAACTACCTGTTGAACTTCAGCCATTTCTGAGGTGATAGAAGAAAAGTCTTTGATGAACTTTTGGCAACAAAGGTTACGGCCACAATGACCACAATCACCATTGACCCGAGCCTCGTCGCGAGCTCCAATTTGAGTTAAACGAATACTGGTATTGAAGTGAGTAGTCAAATCTTTTACCAATTGGCGAAAATCAACTCGACCCTCAGCCGCAAAAGCGAAGTTAAGGCGAGAACCATTCAAAGCAAAGTGGATGTCCACCAACTTCATCGGTAAACTATATTTCTCAATTAATTCTTGACAATAGACCATAGCCGCCTTTTTTTTGTCTTCAGATATTATCTTAGATAAGTCTTCCTCATTAGCTAAACGGACCACGGCTTTAATCTCTTCGGTTTTTTCTTCTGGTTCCTGCAGAAATCCAGTGACCTCGCCAATTTCCAAACCTAAATCAGTGTCCACGATTAATTGATCGCCGACTTTCAGAGTTAAGTCATCACTGTTGATAAAATTATATTTCTTATCCCAGGGAGAAAACTGGACTTGGACTATTTTCATATATGGTTATAAGACAATTCCGCCTGAGAGAGGCGGAATTGATCTGGAAAAAGTAATTAAAGGCTATAGCGGATGAACTTCTCAATCTTGGCGCCGCCGAGAATATTCTCTACGGTCTTCTTATCATCCTTGATAAATTCTTGTTTTAAGAGACAAACTTCAGAATAATATTTATTGATCTTGCCTTCCGCAATCTTTTCAATCATCTGTTCTGGCTTGCCTTCTTTCAATAATTGTTCGCGATAAATTTCCTTCTCTTTAGCAATCTCTTCCGCCAAAACTTCTTCCGGAGATAAATATTTAGGATTGGAAGCGGCCACTTGCATAGCAATGTCAGTCGCCAATTCAGCTTTACCAGTCTCAGATAAGGCCACTAGAACACCAATACGGCCACCCAGGTGAGAATAACTGGAAACAGTTGCTCCAGTTAAGACAGCAAAGCCTTTGATGCCTAACTTTTCGCCAATAGTACCACTTAAGTTATCTAGATTATCCTTCACTGAAGCTCCGTTTAATGACAGAGCTAATAAAGCGTCTAAATCAGCTGGTTTTTGCGTTTTGATCAACTCTAAAATAGCTTTAGCTAGATCCTGGAATTTATCGTTCCGAGACACAAAATCAGTCTCAGAGTTAACTTCCAAAAGATAACCCTCACTCTGAGTTTCATTAACGGCTACCATCACCACGCCTTCACTAGCCTCCCGATCGGTTCTCTTGGCAGCTTTAGCAATCCCTTTTTTACGTAAAATTTCTACGGCTTTATCTAAGTCGCCACCAGATTCATCTAACGCTTTCTTGCAATCTACCATCCCAGCGCCAGTTTTTTCGCGTAAAGTTTTTAACTGTTCCATATTATTTAAAAATTAAAAATTAAAAGCTATTAATCCTTCTTCACTACCGCCTTGCGAGCTTCCACAATAACATCAACTACAGCTGCTAAAATCACTTTAACTGTCTTAGTGGAGTCATCGTTGGCTGGAATTGGATATTTCACCAAATCTGGATTAACGTTAGTATCCACAATCGCAATGACTGGGACTTTCATGCTCAAAGCTTCTTCGATGGCTGTTGCCTCTTTCTTAATATCCCAAACGAATAAAGCATCTGGTAATTTATTCAAATTAACTAAACCACCTAATTTAGCTTCCATCTTCTTAAGTTCGCGATCAATATTTAAACGTTCCTTTTTATTATATTTATCTAACTTACCAGTTTCCTTCTGAGCTAATAAATCCTGATATTTTTTGATGGAGCGCTTGATAACCACGAAGTTAGTTAAATAACCACCGGACCATTTACCCACGATATATGGCATGCCACAAGCGATAGCCGCTTCTTGCATTGGTTTCTTAACTTGGTTTTTAGTACCTACAAACAAAATTGATTTTTCTTCCTTAACTAACTTCTGCATGTAAGTTAAAGCACTCTCCAAACATTCTTGAGTTTGGTTTAAGTCGATTACATAAACGCCTTTCTTGGAGCAGAAAATAAAAGGCTTCATCTTAGGATGCCAACGATTGGTGCGATGACCAAAATGAGCACCCGCTTTAAACAATTCCTTAATTTTAGGAATATTCATAGTTTTTTTCTTTAAACGTCTATCTGGCGGATCTGACTATATAGATAGCCAGACAAGAAAAATAAGCCAGATATGATGTTTTTATTATAAATTATAAAACAGAGGTTTAAACCTCTACGGACCAGATTATCTTATTTTCCCCGTGCTGTCAATATTTAGCCAATAAAAAACCCCAGGTTTCTAGGTTTAATAAATTTAATACTGCTGATAGAAAGCCTGATTCAAACTATTATACTCCTTAATATTAGCATTATAAATATCAATCTTTAATTGATAATTGGTGGCCTGATCATTATAATTATTAGCCGCCTCATTATATTGCGGAATTAAAAGATTGTAGTTATTCCAATCACCAGCATTCTTATAATTATTAAGCCTTAACAAAAGAGCATCTAAATTACTCCGAGCCGTAGCTAGTCCCAGAGAAACAATATTTAAATCAGCCCTCTCCTCTTCTATGGTCTGCGCTATTTTTTTGATCAAATCAACCTTGGCCATAGTCTGGATAATACCAGAATAAGTTTTGGCCGTAGTCTTTTGGTAGATTTCCATGCTGCCCAAATGAGTAGCCGAGAAAAGACCATCAAATTGAGTAGATACTTCACCCTGACCGGACTTCAGAGAGTTGGGAACCACTCCAATGGGAAAAAAATTAGTCGTCTCCACAAAACAATAACCCGAACCACTGGTCGATTGACTAACAGCGCAAGAAACGCCCGCGGCCGAATGTTTATTGTCGGGATAATCTAAAATCGAAGCGCCATAGCCCATTTTACGTAATATGGCGATCGCCAAGAAACTCTTATCCGAGCAAACACCAGAATTGCGATAGAGAGTCTCATAAATATAATTAGGCAGATTAGTATTGTTTACCTTGCTCGTATCGTATGGAATATATTGGACAAAGGCCATCATAAACTCCACCAATTTATCACCAGCTATTCCCTTGCTTTGGGCTAATTTATTTAAATCAATTAGAACTCGATCTAAAGTAGCGTCGCCACTTCTCGGTGTTAAGAACATAGCATAAAAACTATCGCGGAAATTAGCCGGTGGATTATTCTGCTGATAGGTTAAAACTCGGGGCATCACACTATATTGATCATAGAGACTCTTGTTAAAAATTTCATTTAAATAATAACTCTGACCATCATACTTCCAGGTGAATTTTACCAAGCGATCATCCGGCCCCAACTGAACAGTTGGTGGCACTGAACTGCTACCAGCCAGATAACCTAAAGGAATTTTGTTTAAATCACTATTAGTGATTCCCTGACCCAGGGCCCGGATAACTCGATAAGCATCGTCCGGTCGACCTAAATAATTCAGATGACCGGTGAGGGGATCAACGTAATAAGCCTCGCCCTTACTCTCTACCCGCAAAATAATTCTTCCCAAAACATTACTGGTCGGTCGAACGGCAAAAGAATAGAAACTCTTTCCCGAAACCCCCAGTCCCAACTGCCGCATAATGTTGAAAGCATCATCCGGTCGACCAAGATAATAGCGCTTCGCATCTACTGGATAAACATACCAAGCCTGCCCTTTGTCTTGAACCTGCAAAAAAATCCGACCCGACAAACTCGCTGCTGCGGCGGAGTTAAACGGCAATAATAATAAACAATTTAAAGCGATTAGAAATAATAGGTAAATTTTTTTCATATATTTTATCCAATATTAGGTAATCTATCGTATTCTGGCGCCACCACGCTCAGGCCCCTTTTCCCTAAAGTCTTCTGGCCACCAGCGGAAACTACTGAAATATTTAAAGCATAGGCCAAGGCATTAGCTGTCAAAACTCCGATTCTCAGCGCCGTAAAGCTACTGCCTTTTTCCATAACTTCAATTTGTTTTAAAGCCTTCAGGGTCGCTTTATTCTTTTTCAGCAGCTTATCAATCTCCACCAGTAATCTCTCCGCTTGTTTTTGCGGGGGCAGAAAAGACTTAGTGGTTAAAACCTTGGTCCCCAACTTTAAAGCCAGGATAATGAGGCTGCGATCGGAAGTATCAATGTATAAAGTCATAATTATAAAGCTAAAACTTTTTTTATATCTTCTAAACTCTCCACCCGCACCATTTTTTCTCTCAGCTTCTTGGCACCAGAGAGACCGTTTACGTACCAGCATAAATGCTTGCGCATTTCCAAAATTCCCGGAAGGCCTTTTTGCTTGAACATTAATTGAGAGTGGCGATAAGCGATTTTAAAAATCTGTTCTTGGTTGATTTTAAATTTCGGTTTTGTTAATTCTTGAAAAATCCAAGGACGACCCAAGGCGCCACGACCAATTCCTACGCCATCGGCTCCGGTTGCCAAGAGAACTCGCTCCATTTCAAAGCGACTATCAATGCCCCCATTAGCCAGAATAACACCAGAAAAATATTGCCGAGCTTCTTTGATGGCCTGCAAATCTATCGCTCCATTAAAGCCCTGCTTCAAGGTACGACCATGAATCATCAAGGCGGCAATTTTCAGATCGGAAATATTTTGTAAAAAATCTTTTAATTTTACTTTCCCCGATTCAGTCCGGACTTTAATCGAAACGGGTAATTTAGTATTAGCCAAAACCGCTTCAATCACCGCGCGTGATTGTGTTAAGTTGGCCATCAGGGCTGAACCAGATCCTTGCTTAGTAACTTTTCTAACCGGACAACCAAAGTTGATATCAATTCCATCCGGCTTAATCTTTTTCTCAATAATTTTAACGGCTACCGCAAAGTGATTCGGATCAGAACCGAATAATTGAACTACATAGGGTCGCTCAGTTTTGGTAAATTGTAATAATTTCAAGGTCTCCTCTGGGTTATAAAACAAGGCAGTCGCACTGACCATCTCACTATATAAAACGGTGGCGCCATATTTTTTTACCAAAATCCGAAACGGACTATCGGTTAGTCCAGCTAGTGGGGCCATCGCTAAAATCGGACGCTTCAGTTTCCGCCAAAAATTAATTGCCATAATTATTTCCGCATTAGAGTAAAGCCACTCGGGCCGTCTTTTAGTAAATATCCTTGGTCTTCAATTATCTGGCGCAATTCATCTGAGCGCATCCAATCTCGACTAATTCTAGCCTCTTCTCTTTCATTGGCTAAAGCTATAATCTCAGCCGGAATTTTTTCTTCTAAATCGAGTCCCAAAACTAAATCAAAATCTAAAATAGTCGCCAACTTATCAGCCTGACTTAATTTCGATTTCAACATCTCCGACACTATGGCCAGAGCTTGAGGTAAATTTAGATCGTCATTTATAACCTCCAAAAAACGATATTTATATTCCTTATTAATCTCGCCCATCTCACTACCCAAGTCACTCACTTGATGGCGCAGATGATCCAGACCACTCTCAGCGTTTCTGATAATCTCTTCACTATATTCCATCGGCTTGCGATAATGGACACTGAGCATGGCATAGCGATAAGCAAGGGGGTTAATATTTTTGGCAATTAAGGCGTTATCTAGAGTCAAAAAATTGTCATCGCTTTTAGCCATCTTCTTACCCCCGGCGATATTCAGGAAAGCGCCATGGAGCCAATATTTAAAAAATTGTTTACCTGTCGCTACTTCGCTCTGGGCAATTTCATTAGTATGATGAACATTAATATGATCAATCCCGCCGCAATGAATATCCAGATTATCACCCAGAAATTTGAGGCTCATAGCCGAGCACTCAATGTGCCAACCGGGAAAACCAACTCCCCAAGGTGAATCCCATTCCATTTGCCGCTTAGCGCCCCCGGGAGAAAATTTCCACAAGGCAAAATCGGTCGGATTTTTCTTGGCGACATTTATTTCAACCCGCGCCCCTTCCCGCAATTTATCTAAATCTAGATGACTGAGCTTATTGTAGTTGGGAAATTTAGCGGTATCAAAATAAACTCCATCCGGAGTACTATAAGTATAACCCTTAGTCTCTAGGATCTTGATCAATTTAATCTGTTCGGCGATATTGTCCGTGGCCTTGCACCAAATATTGGGTTCAATAATATTCAAAGCGGCTAAATCTTTTTTGAAAGCTTGGGTATAAAATTCCGCAATTTCCCAAGCACTCCGCCCTTCTCTTTTAGCCCCCACTTCAATCTTATCTTCTCCGCCATCAGCATCACCCACTAAATGTCCCACGTCGGTAATATTCATAACGTGTTTGACGTTATAACCATTATAGGTCAAGACTCGTTTCAGAATATCTTCAAAGAGATAGGTGCGCAGATTGCCGATATGGGCAAAATTATAGACTGTGGGACCACAGGTATAGAGTCCAACCAAATCAGAACTACCCGGAATAAATTTTTCCAGTTCGCGACTTAAAGTGTTGTATAAAAATAGTTCGGACATATTATTCTAAGCCAGCCATTTTTTTCATTTTGACTAGTGATTTTTTAAAGTTTAAAATATTGATTCTAAAATTATTTTCTCCCTGAGCCTTTCTCCAATTTCTGCCGGCCTCCATTTCAAAAAAGGGAATGTCGGGATTATTCTTCTTAATTATTTCTTTTTCTTTCTTCAAATCTTCTTGTTTCTGATGTAAAACAGCAATGTCAACATCATCAAATTCCCAATAGAGATTAGCCAATTGCTGCTCTAAAGAAGTAATTAGTTTTTGAAAAGTTTTCAATTCCACTGGGCCAACATCCTTACCCTCTAAGTTTGGCAAAACTTCTTCTAAATCTTTATGAGATAGAGCCAAGTAAAAAGCGGGGACATTTTTCAAAGACTTTTTTTCCAACTTCTGGTCTTTAATCGTGGCCCCATACTGAATATAGGCCCCATTTCGAGAGATAACCTTACGGCTAATTTTATCTCCCTTTTCGGCCAGCGAAGTATTTTCATTAGCACTCATCTCATCAAAACCACAAATAGCATTACCACTTTCCTCGTCAATAATAACCGTATCTACTCCGTGATAGTCATCAAAGGTGGAAGAGCGAACTGTCAGAAAACCATCGCCCCGAGCGCCCATAATTTTATGAAACAACAACACCAGAACTTTTTCGGTTACTATGCCATCTTTTTTTTCTTGTTCTTTTTCCCACACTTCTCGACTTTGACCAGACTTCTCAACAAAAATATTTTTTAAGTCATCTACATATTTATCAGCTTTAGCACGATCATAAAAATCAGCCGGATAACTATCAAGGGAAATATTGGCAGTCTTATCCACAAAATAACCATACTGGTCATTAATCTGACCCGCCATCTTATCTAATTGCCGATCCAGACTTTCTTGGTATTCGTTAAAGCCTGTCTTTTTAGAAGCAACCGACTTTTCAGCCTTCGGCCTTCTATCAAACTGACTTAGATCCAGTTTACCAACAATGTTTAGTCCCATATCATTATAAATTATTTTTTATTTAAAAATTCCTGCCGTTGATTTTCCGGAAACTTCTCAATGGCATACCGGAGCATAGTCCGAGGCATTGTTTTTGAATACTTATCTAAAAATTTCAACTCAGTTTTTACATTTCGCTTCCCCACCTCTCGGAGCATCCAACCGACTGCTTTTTGGATTAGGTCATGATTGTCGTCGAGTAGAATGGTGGCAATTTTTATAGTATCCTCAAACTGTTTTTCTTTGATAAAAGCATAGGTAGACAGAATAGCGATTCGTCTTTCCCAAAGATTTTTAGAAATGGCCAACTTGTATAATACCTTTCTGTCTTTACCCAGTAGATAATGGCCTAAAATCTTGGGGGCCGATAGGTCAACTAAATCCCAATTGTTTATATTATTGGTGTTTTTTAAGTAAAATTTAACGAGAATCTTCTTCTCTGGATCGGTCGCTTTTTCATATTGCAAAACTAGCGTCAAAAGAGCAGTGAGCCGAAATTCGTGAACCTTAGAATTTAATAAAATCTGAATCTCATCCCGTGAGGCTGAAATATTATTCTTAGCCACAGTCCTCTGTTGGGGTACCATTACTCCCCAAAAGACATCACCTGCGCCATATTGCCCTACTCCGGTCTTAAAAAAATATGATAGGATCTTGGCTTTCTCGGGATTGGCCTGAACTCGCAATTCCTTTTCGATTTTAGTCTGAGCCATATAATTACTTTTCTAAATTAATATCCAAAGCGCCCTCGCCCCCATCATTAATCTTGGCTGAGTTAAATTTATAACCCCACTCCTGCAGGAGCCGTCGCACCAGATCATTTAAAACGCCATAACCATCAACCGAATGAATTCCCTTACCGGGGATAATCCGCACTAAGCGACAACCACGGTTTTTAGTTTCATTTAGGAAATTAACCACCGCTTCTTCGGCCTCAGCTTGATACAGACCGTGTAAATCCAAAGTGGCTTCAACCATCTTCTGATATTTATTTCTTTTAGGTAAACGAATTTTGTGGCCTTTCATACTATTTAACTACTATCATTTGTTTCAAAACCTCAGCGTCCTCTGAACTAAGATAAAAATACAGCTCCGACTGATTATTACTTTCACCCGAATTAAGATTGATTTGCTGAGGAGAAGAAGTCCAAATTTTTACCCGGACTAAATCAAAAATTTTAATAAGCGGATCATAATTAATATCCAGGCTCTGAATTAAATCGAAGGCAATGGTTTTATTTTTTTTAATAATAATTCCCGACTTCACAGTCAAGCTCTTGGCCCCCAACTCTAAGCTAAAATTAGAATATTCTAGATAAGACACAAAAAAAATAATCACACCAAAAACTAACAAAATTACCGCCAAAACTTGGGTTAATTTTAGATCACGACTTAGAAACCAGGTTGGCACCACGCCTACCAACCAAACACCTAACACTCGAAACAGATTAAAAGTTAAGACTGTTCGAGGTAATTTATAAAATTTTAATATTTCACTCATATTATTAAAATAAGCTAGTTTGAATTTTTAAAGTATTATTAACCGCCGCCACATATTGGCAATAGTCACAATCGGCTCCCGGGGCGGGGATATCATTTGACGACAAACAGGCCTTAGCTGCCAAAAGAGTGGTCTCCAGCCAACCGTCGTCACCCACATAAGGAATCAGTTTAATATCAAATTCCAGCTTAGCATCAAAGGCTTTTTTGTCGGTTAAACCATTACAATAAACAAAATAACCAGTATTGGAAACGGTAAAATTGTTGTGCCGCAATAACCATTGGTAGACTTCCATCTGTCGTTTGTAAGCTATCTGCCAGTCGGCATCAATGTTAACCTCACTCTCCTTGCTGGTTGATTTATAATCCACCACATACAAAACTTTTTTATTGTCTACCCAAATATCATCCACGGCCCCAAAGACAAAAAAATTAGTGGCCGGATGTAAATATTTGACCCCGGTGAAATTAGTCCGCCACTCATTTAAAGCCGGATGCTTAAAGGGTACTAGATCTAAGCCATAAGCAGCTACCAGTGGATGGCTTGAATTTTGGGCTCGGTGGATATCAAATTCTTTTTTCAATAAGGTATCAACCGCACTATTGAGGTTAAACGGAAAGCCAGGTGGTGACGTTACCCCCAGACGACGATCCAAATAAAAGCAACGCGGACAATGCAAAAACAAATCAATCTTGGAGCGACTCAATTTGAAAGGAGTAGCACTCAGAGGATCAAATAAGTTTTTCGTCTTGTTGGGGTTATAATAGATCGACATAAAGATTAATCTTTTAACATCCAATTAGTAATCCAAGAGGTCAGCCACAAGAATAAAGATAAGAAGAAGGCAGGCCAGAAACCAATCACGGAAAAGCCCTTAACAAAACTAGCCACAAATAAAACTAATAAAGAATTAATGACTAAAGTAAACAAACCCAGAGTCAAGACAGTGATTGGTAAAGTTAGAATAACTAAAATAGGGCGAATCACAGCATTCACTAAGCCCAAAATAATAGCGGCAATAATTGCGGTATAAAAACTAGCCACGTTAACTCCTACAATGAAATAGGGCGCGATCAAAAGAGCGAAAGCATTTAACAATAATCGAATAATTAATTTCATATTTTTATTATTTAATAATTATAATTCATAAACCATGCCGGACTCCGGCACCACCGCCTTCACTTTTAAATCTTTGATAACCTTCTCGGCCAAAAACTGACTAGATTCCTCTTCACCATGGCTAACAAAGATAGTTTTCGGCTTGGGGCCCTTAATGTGCTGCAACCAATCCATAATACGAGGACCATCAGCATGAGAGGAAAAAGAATTAATCACCGAGACTTTAGCTAAAACCTCGACTGACTGGTTGTCAATAAAAACAGTCCTGTCGCCCTGCATAATTTTGCGTCCCAGTGAGCCTTGGGCTTGATAAGCCACAAAGAGCAAGTGATTTCGTTTATTATCCAAATTCAACTTTAAATGAAATGGAATTCTCCCCCCTACACACATCCCCGAGGAAGCCAAAATAACTTTCGGGGGTTGAGTGACATTAATCTTTTTCGACTCTTCTTTGGTGAGCGTAAACTTTAACCCCGGAAAATCAAAAATGTCATCACCCGATTGAATTAAGTTCCAAGAATTGCGGTTATATAAATCTTCAAAGTGACGATAAATCTCCACCGCCCTAATAGCCAGCGGACTATCGAGAAAAATTGGGACTCGAGGAATCTTTTTGTTTTCCATTAAATAATTTAATTCAAACAAAATTTCCTGAGTTTTCTCAATCACAAAAATGGGAATCATTAAAACTCCACCCAAACCAACCGTTTCAATAATTGCCTCCCGCAATTTCTCTACTCCGGCTTCTTTAGTTTCGTGTACCCCGCTGGCATAAGTTGATTCCGCCACCACATAATCAGCGCCATCAGCAAACTCTAGATCACGAATAATCGGTGAGGGTGAATTACCTAAATCGCCAGAGAAAACCAATTTTTTTTCGCGGCCCTCATCCAGAATATAAAACTCAATAAAGGCTGAACCTAAAATATGGCCGGCATCCCGAAATTTAACTTTAATGTTATCATCAATAAAGCTTATTTGGTCATAAGGTAAAAGCTCAAAGTGATTCATCAAACCCGCAACATCCTCCTCAGTATATAAAGCCTCATGACCACCAGCCAAAGCTTCATGAGCAATAATCCGGGCAGCATCCAGCAACATAATCTCCACTAAATCTCGAGTCGGCTCTGTACAAAAAATTTGACCGCGAAAACCATCTTTATAAAGTTTCGGTAAACGGCCACAATGATCAACGTGGGCATGGGTCAAAAAAACGTATTTAATTTCCGCCGGATCGAAATGAAAATCTTCTAAATTACGTTCGGCCGCGAACCGTTCTCCTTGAAAAATACCACAATCTACCAAGAACTTCTTGCCTTCATGATCCAAGAGATTACAAGAACCGGTCACTTCGCGACAGGCTCCATGAAAAGATAACTTAATCATAATAATTTTATATAATTAATAAAATAAACTTGAGCTATATATAATAAAAAGATAGCATAAACCCAGTCAAAATAAAATCGCTTTAATAGGTTTAATAAATATAACAATAGAACTAGGGGATACAATAAAATTACCAAGGGATTTTTCCAGAAATTACGATTAGCCATTTGCCACAGAGACTCAGCATCCCCCGTTGAGGGAATGGCTTGTAAGGCAATAGTTATTCCCAAATATAAGAATAACAAGTCACGCCAATCATAGACTGGTCTAATCTGAGACAGCAAGAACATGGCTAAATAGGAATTAACTATCAGCGGACCGAAAGATATGAGCCAACTGCTCATAAAGCCCTTGGGTTCTTCATGGACTACATAGCCGGCAACCTTCTGAAAGCGAAATAAATTGATCTTATAGATCTTGACCCCGCTCAAGAGACAAAAAAGCGCATGAGCCAACTCATGCACAATTACCCCCGGGGCCGTCAAAATGGCATAAAAGTAATACAATTTCATAAATCAATTATACCATAATTAAAGCCCAAAACCAAAGAATTGCTAGTATTGACAAACCTGCATCATTATTATAATATAGTGGCAAACCAAAAATCTCAAAATAATGTCTGATTCTACCCAAGAATGGTCGTGCAAGAGAATTCATATCTCTTGCCGAAATAATCAAAAAGAAATAGAAGAATTAATCGGTTTGGCTGCCGACAACGGATTTCAAATCCCAAAAGATATCAGAGATATTGTTAATGACAAATATAATGTTCTGATTCTAGAAAATTATCTAGAAAAAACCATGGGATTTAAAAAAATATTTACCGTTTTGGACCATATAAAAAATAGCCATATGGCTATTTTTTACAGCCCACAAAAAGCCAGGGAATGGATAGAAAGAAATCCATGAACCACAAAAAAAGAAGAGCTATCACCAAGATAGCTTTTTTTATTTTATGCTATAATAAAAGCATTATGAATTTAGATAAAGAACAGACCCTCTTTCAAGAAGGTTACAACTTAATTGGCGGTATAGACGAAGCTGGTCGAGGTCCCTTAGCCGGACCGGTGGTGGCGGCCTGTGTAGTGGTGGATAAAAAATTCGTCATCTCCGGACCGGAGTTAGAATTAGTCAGAGATTCTAAAAAATTATCTGCCAAACAACGCGAAAAAATATTTACCGTCATTAAAGCTAAAGCCGTAGCCGTGGCTATTGGCGTCTGCGATCATAAAATTATTGACGAGATCAATATTCTCCAAGCTACTTTTCTGGCTATGAAAAAAGCTATCAAGCAGATGGCTATCACTCCCGATTATATTCTAGTTGATGGCGGTCTAAGCATTCCGCGGTTAAAGCTCCCCCAGGAAGCCATTAAAGAAGGTGATGGCAAAATTTTCTGTATCGCCGCCGCCTCCATCATTGCTAAAGTTAGTCGAGACTATCTAATGGCCGAGCTAGATCAAAAATATCCTGAATATAAATTCTCCCAACATAAAGGCTACGGTACCAAACTTCATCTAGCTAAAATTTTAGAATATGGCCCCTGCCCTATTCATCGACGCAGTTTTGCTCCTATTAAAGATATAATCATAAAATAAAAATCCCTAGCATGAGCTACCAGGGATTTTTTTGAGTTTTTTGTTTTTTTGTTATTATAAAGGAGCGTTTTAAAGATATTTTTTAAAAATAAATAAACAACAAATTACAATTGAATCGTATATTGGGGTTAATATTATAATTATTAACCAGACAACTAGAGTTGTATGACGATTTGAATTTATTAGCTATAAATTAATAAACTTTATCTTTTTTGAAAGAACTTTTTTAACAGATTTTTTATTAAAAATCATTAAAAAGAACTATCACTTAACTTAAGTATAGCAAATAAGACAAAAATAGTCAAGAAAAAAGTCCCAATTTTTGGAGGCTTTTTTAATCAACAATATTCATTTAATTCAAACTCAGGAAGCAAGTTGGCTAATTTAAAATTATTTATTTCAAATACAGCCTCCGAGGCGTTGCCAGAACAATGAATTGAGTTTTGGGTGGCCCTGATGTTAAGAGCTGCTTCATAATCAGAATCATGAGAATATTTAGCCCGCATTGTTCCGGGCTCATTAATACTGCCCACAATTTTGCGAGCCTGAGTACAAGCATCAAGGCCAAACAAGATACAAATTTTCATTAACTTATCAGAGTTATAATCAATTAATGATTGTAAAACTCTCTGGCCATATTCGAGAGAATTAAAATTAATTAATAATTTATGCTTTTTTTGAAAATCTAAGATACTGTCCCCAACCATAATTAACCAAGCATCATCTTTTTGATAATGCACTGTCATTAGTTCCCGACTGGGAGCGGCAATAATACTATAGACTATTTTAACTCCGACTGTTTCTAGAGATTTTAAATCAGACATCGCCTCCGACACTCGACCCTCGGCCAGAATGTTATGACGCAAAAGTGTTAAACAAAGCTCACCAGCTGATTTTGTAATCAATTTGAGCTTCTTTTTTTAAATTTATTTTTAAATAACAGGTATAATTAACAAAAAGAACTATCTAAATGATAATTCTTTGCTAATAGTGCATCTTAATATTTCTTTCTGCCGCTGTCAACTAGGGCTGTAGAACATCATTCACCCGACCATCAATAGAGATAATAACTTCTTTAACTTCCGAAAATTGTTTTAGGGTATTTATAATCTGGGAACGAATACTGGCCACTCGGCAGGAGCCACCGACGTTTTTCTCAAGATCAGAATTAAAGTTAACTGTTAAGACTCCACGATCGAAAGTAACTAAGGGCAATTCTACTCCCGGATTAATCGTCGTAAAAAATCCTAAATTTTTTTCACTCTCACTTGGACCCTGCAAAAGTGCAGTCAATACTGTCGAATATTTATTAGCCCCAAATGCCGGCCGCCGACTAGTACCATAAGTCATCTCACAATTTAAAGCATCGGGGTCATATTTAGTATTACCAAAAAAAATTAAAACTTCTTTCCGGAGATCACTTAACTCATCCCTGGTTTCAACCGGTGATTGAGCTTGGGAACAAACAGTTTTTGGCTGCGGTCCAGTAGGATTACCATGTTTAAACCAACCATTACTCGTACATAACCAATTATCTTCATCACTTATTACCCGCAGAACTAAAATGGTCAAAATGATTAAAGCCGCAATAAACAAAACCCACAAAAAAGTTCGTCTCACAAAATCATAATTTAATTTTTTTCTCCCGACCGCTGGTCATATCTTTAATCTTATAAACCTTACTCTGTAATTCGTCGGACCCTAAAATAACTACCCGAGTAATCCCCTTCTTGTTGGCATATTCGAGTGCCTTGCCAACTTTAGTCACCTCGAGCCCCATCTCAATGCTTAATCCTTGATCACGCAGTTTCTGAGCTAGTTTGATAGTTTCTGACTCTAGATCAAAACCCAATAGAGGTAGATAATATTTATTGGTATCGCTCAAATCTAATTTCTTTAGAACCCCCCAGCTCTCTAAAAAGAGCTTAGTGGTTTCATCACCCGGAGCAAAACCAACTGCTGGGAAAGACCGCGCTCCAAAAAGCTCAGCTAAACCGTTATAACGACCGCCGCCAAACATCGCGCGATTATTCTCTGGGTGTAAATCAAACATCTCAAATATCAGACCATCATAATAGTCAAAGCCTCGGATCACACTGGGTTTAAATTCAACATATTTTTGGTAGCCCAATTTCTTTAAGGCCGACATAATCTTTTCTAATTCTAATAACCCTCGGCTCTCAGCTATTTCCGGCAAGCGATGTTTCAAGTCTTCCAAGCTGATAGCTGTCATAAATTTGATAATAGTATTAATCTGCTCTGTTTTCAGAGAGAGGCCAACTAGACATTGGGTAAAATCAGCTGTGCTTAATTTCAAATATTTATCTAAAATCCGAGCCAGCACTAATTTTTGATCGTGATTAACTTTCACCAGCGTTAGTAAATCATCCAGCAAACGACGATGATTAAGAGACAGGACAAAAGAACCTTTAGGAGGATTAAAGGCTAACACTAAATCCAACGAGAGAGTCAAAATTTCAATATCAGATAACGTTGATTCACTGCCAAAGATATCACAATTTAATTGCCAAAATTCCCGGTTCCGTCCCCGTTGCGGTCTTTCATTTCGGACAAAATTAGCAATCGAAAAATACTTAATCGGCTTGGAACAAGTATCATAAATTTTAGAAATCAAACGAGTGACTGAGGGCGTCATCTCTGGTCTAAGAGCCAATTCTCGGCCACCAGAACCAACAAACACCATCAGTTCTTTCTGGCCTACATCTTCGCCGCTTTTAGCTCGATAAATTTCAGCGTTTTCCAAAATTGGAGTTAAATATTCCTCAAAACCATAAGACAAACAAACTCGTCTCCAATTAGAGAAGATATATTGCCGCAGGGCAAACTCCGCCGGCGACCAATCAGCCATACCTTTGACCGCTTGATTGGATAAGATTTTTTTAGGCATATCAAAATAATTAAATTACTAATTTGCTTTGTAATTTTTCTTTAGCTAGATTCTGGGCCTCCAGCAAACTGTCAAAAGTGCCAGTATCAATCCAGGCACCACTAATCATGGCTACTTCCAATTCGCCCTGAGCTAAATACCATTTGTTAATATCGGTAATCTCCAGCTCACCCCGAGTCGATGGCTTCAATTCTTTAGCCACTTTAACGACGCGATTATCATAAAGATACATCCCAGTCACGCAGTAATTGGACTTAGGTTGAGCGGGTTTTTCTTCGATGGAAACCGCCTTCATATTAGCGTCAAACTCAACGATACCAAAACGCTCCGGATCCTTCACTTGTTTAGCAAAAACCTTAGCGCCGGACTGGAAACTTTTAACATCATCGGCTAGATCATCTTCAAAAATATTATCGCCCAAGATCATACAAACCGAATCGTCTTCCAAAAAAGTTTCGCCGATAATAAAAGCCTGGGCTAGGCCTTCTGGTTTATCTTGAACCTCATAGGTAAACTTCACCCCAAAATCCTTACCGCTACCCAAAAGATTCAAATAATCACCAGCTCTCTCGGGCGCGACAATAATCATAATCTCTTTGATCCCTGCCTTGATCAGAGTATTGAGCGGATAATAAATCATCGGCCGATTATAAACCGGCAGAAGTTGTTTAGAGGTTACTTTGGTGCAAGGACGAAGTCTGGTCGCACTACCACCCGATAAAATTATACCTTTCATAAATTTAAATATGCAGCTAGCGCCTCTGATAAATCGCGCAGGGGCGGAATTTTTGTATTAAGTAAAACCGAAGATTTTGGTCTCTGAGCAGGACGAGGAAACTCCTCACTTCCCACCGCTATTAGTTTAACATTAATTCCGGCAATTTTAAACAACTGAGTTAGGGCTCCATACCAAGTGGCCGGACCACTGTTTACTAAATGGTACACCCCGAAAGGATATTTTTGGTTTAACAATTCTTGAGTCCTCTCAGCCAAATCAACCGTATAAGTAAAGCAACTAAATTCTTCATCAACTACTTTTAGCTCTGTCTTTTCCCGGGCTAAATTAAGCATCAAATCGAAAAAACTCAGCTTGGAAAATCCACTTTTACCCTTCGGTCCGAACAATTTTGAGGTTCTAATCAGATAATATTTTAGTCCTTGTACACTTTTTGTGTACAATACTTTCTCTCCCAACAACTTGCTCTGGCCATAATGGTTAATAGGACCCGGTTTGGCGTCTTCGACATAACCTGATTTATCTTCTCCACTAAAAACATAGTCAGTGGAATAATGAACTAGTGTAGCCCTAATTTTAATGGCCGCATCAGCCAAATAACCCACCGCTTCCCCATTCAACTTATTAGCCAAATTATATTCGGACTCGTCTGCCTCACATTTATCCACGGTGTTATAAGCAATGGCGTTGATAATTATCTCGGGCTTTAAATCGGAAATTTTAGTTAGAACCTCGTTTCTGTTGGTAATGTTTAGATCTGCCCGATCCCAGCCAATAGCTTCGGACCCAAAGGTTAACATCAGTTGACCACCTAAATTACCTTGAGCTCCCAATATTAAAACTTTCATAAAAATATAACTATTTTTTTAACTTCTCCCACCACTCCGGATGATTTTTATACCACACAACTGTCATTTTCAAGCCAGTAGTAAAATCTACCTGTGGTTCCCAGCCCAATTCAGTTTTGGCTTTGGTAAAATCAATCGCATAGCGAAAATCATGACCCAAGCGATCAGTCACATACTCGATTGATTCTTCTCCTTTACCCATAATTTTCAAGATGTCCTGAGTAATTTTCATGTTAGTCAATTCATTATTACCGCCCAAACAATAGGTTTCACCGATCTTCCCTTTGTGGATGATAAAGTCCACGCCCCGATTATGGTCATCGACGTAAATCCAATCTCGGATATTTTGACCATCACCATAGACCGGCACTTTTTTACCTTCAATCAAGTTGGTAACAAATAATGGAATTAATTTTTCCGGGAACTGTCGGGGGCCATAGTTATTGGAACAATTGGAAATCGTAATCGGCAAACCATAAGTATGAAAATAAGCTCGGACTAAATGATCCGAACTAGCCTTAGAAGCGCTATAGGGAGAACGAGGGTCATAAGGAGTCTTTTCGTTAAACTTCGCGTCAGTTGGATTGAGAGCTCCAAATACCTCATCGGTGGAAACATGATGAAAACGAATATGGCCATTACGGCGAGCCGCTTCTAGCAGAACCCGAGTACCCTCCACATTAGTTCTAATAAAATCAGCGCTATCTTTAATTGACCGATCGACATGGCTTTCGGCCGCAAAATGGACAATCAAGTCAATTCCCTGAACCAGACCATCAACCAAGGCAAAATCACAAATATCGCCCTCGACAAATTGATAGCGACTATTGCCCTCTAATTCCTTCAGGTTATCTAAATTACCAGCATAAGTTAACTTATCCAGATTAACTATCGAATCATTGTGGTATAAACCCAGCCAATAATGGATAAAATTAGAGCCAATAAAGCCGGCGCCGCCGGTAACGAGTATTTTCATAGATTTTTCATTAATTAATAGATTTCTATATAATAACACCCTAAATCTTATTTTTCAATTCCCATTTTACATAAATAGCTAATTCTGGCCCCATCCTCTTGATTAAATTTTATGACTATGTTATTGTAAATCTATCAAAAAATAAGCAAATAATTGAAGCGACGAAGCCCCTTTTAATGGTTTTTCTCGCTTTTTATAATGACTATGAAAAAAGACATTCACCCAAAATACAACAGCAAGATCACGGCTTCTTGTGCTTGTGGCAATACTTTTGAAACCGGTTCGACCGATTCCGAAATAAAGACTGACCTTTGTTCCAAATGTCATCCTTTTTATACTGGCAAACAGAAATTAGTTGACGCGGCTGGTCGCGCTGAGAAATTCAACGCTAAAGTTACCAAACAAAAGACGATGACCAATCTTAAAGGTAAAAAAGTGAAGCGCGCGGCGCTCGCTGACAAGAAAGCCGCTCGAAGCAAAGAATAAGCAAGCTTAATTGGCCTCTCTATAATTGTAGTTTTTTATGCTAAACTATAATTATCGGGAGGCCAATTTTTTATAACTCTCAAATATGTACGAAGACCTAAAACAAAAATATAAAGACTTGGAAGCCAAGCTGTCTGATCCGGCCCTCATGAACGACCGCGCCGAGCTAACCAAGATCTCCAAAGAACATTCCAACCTCAAGCCCGCCTATGAGCTAGTTTTGGATTGGGAAAAAGTTATGGAGGACTTGAAAGGCAACCAGGAAATGGCTAAAACTGAAACTGATCCCGAACTAAAAAAAATGGCCGAAGATGAAATTGATGGTCTGCAAAACAAGGCTGATACCCTAGAGAAAGCTATCAAGGAAGAATTGCACCCGGCTAGCCCCAACGACAAGAAAAATGCCATCGTGGAAATTAGAGGCGGTACTGGAGGCGACGAATCAGCTCTCTTCACTGCTAATCTCTTTCGGATGTATTCTCGTTTTGCTGAAAAACATAATTTAAAGGTAGATATTTTAAATTCCAGTGTTATCGGTTTGGGCGGCTATAAAGAAATCATTTTTGAAGTAAAAGGCGCTGGCGCCTATGGTTTGTTAAAATACGAGGCCGGGACTCACCGCGTCCAACGAGTACCAGAGACCGAAAAACAAGGCCGAATCCACACTTCAACTTCAACTGTTGTAGTTTTGCCTGAAGCCGAAGAAGTTGATTTAGAAATTAAGATGAGTGATATTCGCATTGATACTTTCTGCTCTTCCGGACCAGGTGGTCAGAGTGTTAACACTACCTATTCCGCCATTCGAGTGCTCCACGTCCCAACCGGCATGATTGTCAGTTGCCAAGACCAAAAATCCCAACATCAAAATAAAGAAAAAGCCCTGCAGGTCCTGCGCTCTCGTCTACTTGCTAAAGTAGAAGAAGATCGTCAGGCCCGAGAATCAGCTGAACGTAAAATCCAAGTTGGTGGCGGTGACCGTAGCGACAAAATCAGAACTTATAACTTCCCCCAAGATCGAATTACCGACCATCGGATTGGGAAGTCTTGGCATAATATTTCGACCATCATGGAAGGTGATATGGACGAAATTATCAGTGCTCTTAAACAGAATTTAGAGAAATAAAAAAATCCCGGTTGAAACGGGATTTTAGATTCAGACTATAGACTACCAGAAGTAGAAAAATTGACTAACAACTGATAGTTAATAAAATATTTTTTAAGATGTTCATCAATAGAAAACATTTTATTTAGAGTTAACAAGATTTTTTTGTTATCGCTTTTAACAGCGATAAATGAAAGATCCTGTTTTTCGGGACTTAAATCGGTGACGCGGGTGTCAGGAAAATTGATTAAAAAATGTCGCACCTGAATAGTTGCTTTATTTTTTTGGAAAAAATTACGAAAATTATTTTCCACATCAACTGCTGAACCCTTAAAACCATAAAGGAAAATTCTAACCTCTATTTTAGGTAAAATTTTATTAACCTCTTTTTTAGGAGGCAAATCTTTCTTGGGTTGTTTTGTAAAAAACTTCATAACATTTAAATTTAAAAGATCTACCTAAAAACTACCTCCAAAATGACAATAGATCAAGCCCTCCAAATAAATATCAAGAAATTAAACCAAAAACGAATAGACCGGCCCGATTTAGAGGCGGAATTGCTTTTGGCTAGCGTTTTAAAACAAGATCGTGTTTTTTTGCTGGCTCATGGTGAAAAAAAATTAACTATCTGCCAACGACTCAAATACCGTCACCTAATTGCCAAAAAAATTAACCCCTGGCCCACAGCTTATCTAACCGGCCATCAAGAATTTTTTGGGCTAGATTTTAATGTTAATAATCGCACCCTCATCCCCCGCCCCGAAACTGAATTATTAGTGGAATCAGCTTTGAAAATAATTCCTAATAATAGCCCAACAGAAATCATTGAGGTCGGCACCGGTTCGGGTTGTATTATTATCTCTGTCGCTCGAAACAATCCCAACCCCCAAACTAATTATCAGGCTATTGAAATATCTCGTGGCGCGATAAAAATGGCCAGGCAAAACGCCCAGCGCCATGGTTTAGATAAAACGATAAAATTTACTTTAGGTAGCCTTTTGACCCCCATTAGTTCCAAAAATTTTTCTAATTCTCTGATAATTCTGGCTAACCTACCCTATCTCACTCCTGATCAATTTACGACGTCACCTTCTATCCAGAGAGAGCCCCAGAGCGCTCTTATCTCCGGAGTTGATGGTCTAGACCTTTACCGCGAGTTACTCCAACAGGTGACCCGTATCAACGCTAAGGACATTACTCTAATTATGGAGATAGACCCCGCGCAACCACCAATTATTACTCAATTAGCCAAGAAGTATTGGCCCAACTCTAAAACGGAAGTATTGAAAGATTTCTGCGGTCAAGACAGAATAATGATTATCAAAATAAAATAATCAAACACTAAAAAAGTAGCCTAATAGCTACTTTTTTGTTTTCAAGAAGATTATAAGTTAGAGATATAATTGACTATGAGTACCGATAGCTACAAAATAGATAATTTTTCCTCCATCAATTTCCATAAAAATAGCTCGCCAATCACCCGTAATATTGATACTGCGATAGCCTCTTAATTCGCCCACCAAAGAATGATTATTTAAAATGGGGTGATGTTAGTCATCGATAAAAACATTCAATCTGTTTTTGAAATTAGTTTTTATGTGACTGGGGCATTTTTTGAATTATTTAATAAATTTTTTAGAGTACTCAATCTGCATAAATTATTTACCATCCAAGAAACTAACAGACTCTTGACTATTTTTAAAAGAATGAAAATTACCTTTTTTCCTCTCTGATTCCGACTCTTTAATAGAGGATAGTAAATAAGCACTAGGGACATTTTCATTTAAAGAAAATAAAACTGTCTTATCCCGAATAAGTTGTTTAAGAAAACCATTGATAGCACCACTCAAACTCAAACCCAAATCAGAAGTTATCTTTTGAGCTTCTTTTTTAATCTTAATATCTGTTTTGATGTTAATAACTGCCGAGTTCATAGATTTATAATTTAATGTATATATTATATACACATAGTATATACCTAAATAATAACCTCGTCAAGACCCCAGTCAACCAAAAAACGCACCCAGATAGGTGCGTTTTTCATAAATGAGATCAATATTATTTCTTATCCTTCTTGGCGTCAGTAGCTGGAGTAGCACCTTCTTTGGTGGCAGCGACAGCTGGAGTAGCTTCGACCGGAGCGACAACTGGAATTACTTCCTCTACTTGCTGTTCGGCCACAGTTACCACATCAGCATCCATATCGTTTAAGATGTGAATACCAGCACCCAATTTCAAATCGCTCACCTTCACTGAATCATGAATTTCTTTCAAGACTGACAAATCAATATCAATGTGACCAACTAAGTCAGTTGGTAAACATTCCACTTCAATAGCGTCCATAGTCTTGATTAACATACCACCCAATTCCTTCACGGCTCGAGACTCACCCACAAAGTGAACTGGAATTTCAGTGGTAATCTTCTTCTTCATATCAACCTGATAAAGATCAACGTGTTGAGCTACATTATTCTTCAAAGGATGGAATTGAATGTCTTTCAATAAAACCTTAACTGACTTTCCTCCATCAATTTCTAGGTCCACCAAAGCTGACTCACCACCGGCAGCCACGGCTTTTTCTAAATCAACTCTTCTTAATTTTAAATTTAAATTAGCTAAACCTGGTCCGTACAAAACTGCCGGAATAACATCTTTGGCTAATTTCTCCTTGAGCTCTCTAGCTTGCGCTGTTAATTTGATTTCCATACGATTTTAAATCTTAGACTTAATGATAATATTTTGAATAATACCTATCAGTATAGAGCTGGCAACAATCGAGCTGCCACCATAACTGATAAAGGGCAAAGAAATACCGACCACGGGCATGAGCCCAATATTCATACCAATATTAATAAACATTTCAATAAAAATCAAGCCCAGTGACCCCAAAATGAAAAAAATGGCAAAATCATCTTTACTTTTGCGGATAGCCGTTAGCCCCGAGAAGAAAAACAGCCCATAAAACACCAATAATAGCACAATTCCCATAAATCCCAGTTCTTCTGCAATAACGGCAAAAATAAAGTCAGTATGTGACTCTGGCAAAAACTTCAACTGAGACTGCGAACCAAAACCTACCCCGCGACCAGTCAGCCCCCCCGAACCGACAGCAATTATCGCCTGAGAAATATTATAACCCTGGTTAAGGGAGTTATAGGTTGGGTTTAAAAAGGTCAAAATTCTCTCTTTTTGATAATCCTTAAAGAAGAACAACCAGGCGCTAGCAAAAATTACCACCGAAACTAGAAAAATAACGATAAAATACTTCTTATCAAACCCAGCGACAATCAACATGAAGATCCAAATGAAAGATAAAATTAGAGCTGAACCAAAATCTGGCTGAGCCAAAACCAGAGCCGCTAGGCCAAAGGTGCTCAAGCCGGAAATAATAAAATATTTGAGCGGTCGAGTTTTAAAAGCGGCCGTGGAAAATAGCCGAGCCAAAAAAATTATCAAAATGATTTTGACTATTTCTACCGGCTGAATACCCAGGCCCATAATATTAAACCAACCCTTAGTTCCCTTAATAGTATCGCCCACCAGCAAAACTGCCGTTAGAAATAATATGCCGCCAATATACAGATAGCGGTTAATACTCTTTAAAAACTGAAAATCAATAAAAGAAAAAGCTAATAATAAGCCAACACCCAAAATAATAAAAAAAATCTGTTTTCTAAAATCAGTAAAATTAGCACTGCCTTGACCCAGGGCAATACTATAGATTTCGATCAAACCAAAGATCGCCAACAGTAAGACTGAGATAAACAGCAACCAATCCAAATTCTTCAAATATAGTTTAACTCGACTGAGCATAAATTTATAAACAAAAACCCACTAATCAAGGGGTTTAAATTAAACCTAAAAACTCTATTGATACTTCATGAAAATATTATCATCCAAAATATTCAAATTAGGGACAACCGTGATCTGATCCGGTTTCGGGATGGAATCCGGCCAGGACAAATGAACCGACCTCTTACTACCTGAAATAAATTCACTCAAAGAATAATGATTCACAGCCACCGGATTGCCACTAGCCATTAATATAATACTGACCGGCACTTCCCAATAATTATAAGCCGTTTGATTAGTAATATCAAAATCTAAAATATCTAAACCAATTTTTTCTGATAAACCACTGGTCTCCGAGGTCTTAAAAGCAGCGTTTTCGACTATAAAATTTAAATGACTAGTGGAATAACCTTTCCAATCCGGATATTTATGGAGGTCTAAACGTTGCCAAGTGACATCCTTGATAACAATACTCAAATTAACCGGTTTAAATTTTAATTCATTAGAAAAAATCGTCACATATTTAGTTTCGTCTGGTAGAATAAAAGTAGAGCCACAAGCCAATTCAACGCTACCGTCGTTAAAACAATAATTAAAATTAGCGAAAAAATTAGTATTAGGATTTTTAATCTTGGCCAAAAAATCATACTTATCATTATTCAAAAAAACCTGAGGTGATGACTCTTCCAATTTCTTGGCCGCGTTCTTGATTCTTTGAACCTCATCAACTGCTGAGACTGTCGCCATTTGTTCTATAGCTAGCCGCTCTGCTTTCCCGCCGAAATATAAATAATCGATATAACTATAAATGGAGTAATCATAAAAAACTACCGAGAGAGCAATTAAAACTCCAGTCACACCCAATATAAACTGCCGTTTATGCGATACGATCCACAAACCTAAATTCAATTTTTTGGTAGTAATTCCCCCCGGATCCTGATAACGATTAAGGCCTAGTTTTTTATTTAGATTATTTTGCGCCATATGATTATTTAACTAATTATGGTATAATTATAGCATAATAAATATAATTATTAAAATAATACTATGATCGAAGTTAATGTGCCCTTAACCGTCCCGACCGCTTTAGCCAGAGAATATACCAAAAACTATCGTTTGGCCACCAAGGATACGGGGCGATTATTTCTCTTCGCGGGTGACCAAAAAGTGGAACACCTAAACAATGACTTTAAGGGGGATGATATTTCCATCGAAGACCAGGACCCGGAACATTTATTTAAAATTGCCAATCAAGCCGAAATTGGTGTTTTTGCGACTCAACTAGGACTGATCGATAAGTACGGTTCAGATTATAAAAACATCCCTTATGTTGTGAAATTAAACTCCCGCACCAATCTGGTTTCTATTAAAGATCATGATCCGGTTAGCTATGGCTGGTATAGTTTAGAGGATGTTAAAAATTTTAAGAAACAAAGTAAGCTCAATATTGTTGGCATTGGTTATACAGTTTACCTGGGCGGTGAATATGAATCAGAGATATTAAGAGAAGCGGCTCAAATCATTAAAGATGCTCATGCCCAAGGACTTCTAGCTATTATCTGGATGTATCCGCGCGGCAAAAGTATTCCTAACGAAGATGATATTAATATTATTGCGGGCGGAGCTGGAGTTGCCGCCTGTCTGGGGTCCGATTTCGTCAAAGTAAAATATCCTTATACCGGAGAAGAAGAAACTGCCAAGGAATTTAAAACAGTGGTGGCCGCTGCCGGTCACACTAAAGTTATTTGTGTAGGTGGTTCCAGATTGAGTCCCGAAGAATTATTAAAAAATATTGATCAACAAATTCACATCGCTCAAACTGCCGGTAATGCCGTGGGTCGCAACTTACACCAATATTCGCTTCCAGACGCCGTTAGACTGGCCCGAGCCATTGCTGGAATTATCTACCATGACTGCTCCCTGGCTAAAGCATTAAAATTACTGGAGAAATAGATTAAATTAAAAAAGCTAAGCATATGTAAAAACCCTCTAACACTAGAGGGTTTTTACATATTTTAATTTCTGGCTAGAGTAAAATTAATTACCACCTGTTTCATTTTGGTAAATAGTTTTTACTTGTTGAGCCTTCAAGGCTCCGCGCCAAATACTTAAATCATCAATTTCATATTCCCAATTGGCATTATAAATTTCCATCTTTTTAATCGCCTCATCTAACAACCAGGTTTGCGGCGTGCTATATTTTAATTCGCCATCAACATAAAAATTTAATTTATACTCATAAGAATCATAAACTAAAACTAAATGGTGCCAAGCACTATCGTGCGGTAGGGTTAATCCAAAACCTTCGCTAATAATTCCAGAATTGCTATTAAAATAATACTTAGGACGATAGGCACTAGCCACCAAGGCAAACATTGCCTTATTATCCGCCACCAGTAAACTAATTTTCCCGCTCTGCCCGCCGCCATCATTCCGGAGGCACCACCAAAAATCTAAACTTAAATCCATCTCTTTTATTTCCTGAGAAAAATTCAACTCCATTTTTCGATTAGCATACATGTTATGCAAAATAGCCGGTCCTTGATGCCCCAGTCTCACCCATTGACTACTATCTATAAACAAACTACTGCTAGCAATATCATCCAGAGCCAAATTACCACTGCGCTCATCAAAACTCCAATGATGTATCTCTACCGGTGCCAATTGGGCTGATCGATTAAGGGTTGGGGCTAACTCCGATTGAGATAAAAAAATATTTTTTATTTCCGCCCCACTCAAAGCCCTGGACCAGATACCCACTTCATCCAAGTAATTATAACCATCGCTATTGCCAATTTCTAACCGAGCAAAATCTTTAGAAAAAATTGCCTCAAAATATTCTTGGTAAACTCGTTCTCCGTCTAAATAAAGCTCCCAATAGTCTGAAGTGCCATTAATCACCAACACCCCCTGATGCCAGACACTGTCCCTGGGCCATTTAATATCACTAGAATAAAACAAAGTTGGCAAACCATTGACTCGAGTAAAATTAGGATCAAACACGACCTCAACCCCTCCGGCCGGACCAGCCAAATAAATACTGGTTTTCCCTGAAGCCGAAGTATTTTGATAATTAAACAAAATCGATACACCAGCGCTATTTAGAGGTTGGTTAAAATTGGTTTGCAACTTAGGATAAGCATAATATTGCTCCAAGGCGCAACCCCATTTCCCGACTCGCCACGTAGCCGGATAGTTGAAATCATTAGTCCCAACAGAATCTTTAAGAATATTACCTCGACACTCGTTAAAGTGCCACAGATGAGCTAAACCGGGTGAATTATAGCCATTATTAGGCTCTACAGGCCCCACTACAGAGCCTATTAACACGAAATCGAACTGATTATCATTGCTGTCATAGGCCGCCCCCAAATCAAACTCTAGGCCATTTTCAGACAAGGTTTCCCGAGTTGAAGTAGCGCTTACCTTTCTGGATAAAAAGCCCTGATCTAAAATCTCTGGAGCTGGTCCCGACCCCTCGTAATAAACTGCATCCACCCCGAATCCAACTAAATCAATAATATCAGCATCGTCCGGAGCACTAATACTATCTAAACCTAAATACAAAGTATAGCCAGAACCATCAAAGGTAAAATTATTACCGGAAGCTATGGCATCAGCCGTAGCTTTAATCTCAACGCTGGCCTCATCGCGAACAACGCGATAATATGATCGAGCTTTAATAATCGTCCCCCTCGGATAAGTACCATCGCTCTCATTACCGAAACGCATAATAATAACCGGATCAACCGCACTCTTAGATTTTTCTAGATGATAATTATTTACTGCTAAATCAAAATCAGTATCGCTATTATTATACAAATCTATCCAATCATCATCACCAGTAGCTGCCACCCGAGAAATTACAATTTTAGGAGTAGAGCTCACCACCACTTCAGTGGAGGTTGCCGGATTATCATCACCTCCACCATTCCCCTCATCATCATCAGGAATAACTGGATCAGGATTTAGAATCAACAAAACAAAGTCAGCTTGATTATTATTAGTATCATAATTATGCCCCGCCAACTCATCACTACCACCGGCGCTCAAACTAGTCACCGTTGACTGGGCATTGGCTTTGCGAATTAGGATTGAACTGGGAGCAAAAGCTGGAGCGGGACTTGCTCCTTCATAATATTTAGCCTCTGGTCCGAAACCAATATAATCCACAATATCCGGATCGGCGCTACCACTGATTGCTCCTGATCCTAAATAAATTGTATAGCCATCCTTACCCCAAGAAAAATTAGTATTAGTGACAATCGCATCAGCCAGAGCTTTTAGTTCGGCGCTAGCCTCATCATCTACTACCAGATATGACCCCTCACCCAATATTTCCGCTCCTCCCGGATAACTACCATCACTCTCATTACCAAAGCGAATCATGATTCTGGGATCAATGGCAGTCTTGGATTTTTCTTTCCATTTTAAAGGAGAGGAGTTACTACTGGTTTGGTCACTGGTCTTGCCGTTTTAGGAATAGAAACCACCGGCTTTTTAATACTCGCCGTTGTCTTAGCTAAAACCTTAGTCGAACTAGTGCTAATTTTAGCAGTTGGAGTAGTTTTACTAGCAACAGTTTTGACTACAGAACCAACCTTGGTTTTGACCGCCTTAGTCGCTTTAGATTTCGTAGTCTTGGCAGTAATAGCTTTTGTTATTTTAGCCTTAGTGGTAGCAACCGGCTTTTTAACTGAGGTAGATTTATTACCATCTGACACTGAAACCGCCAAAGCAGTTGGCTTTTTAAATAGAGTAGAAATTTTATCTTTTACAATCGTTGCTATCTGACGCAAACTAGAACTGGGATTATTAATCAAACTCCACTTGAAGATTAAAGCGACCTGAGGTGTTCGCCCCCGAATTTCTTCATCTTCAAAATCACTTTCCAAATTAATATCTACTGCTACATCCTCTAACGTTCCCTGTAAAAATTGAGTCATGGGCAAAAATAAATAGTGATCTAAACCATTTTCCACACCAGCGTTATAACCAATAATCTCCGGGGCGGGTAATAACAAGTTAGGTCGACGCGCAATCTTGGAAAATTCTTTAGTGGTAGCAAAACAATCACCGGAAGAATTGTAGGTGCTATAATTATCAAAACCATCGGGCGTAATATCTACCGCATACTCATTCGGATTATAAACCAAAGTATTTAGATCTCCGGGGTTGGTCGTATTAGCGCTTTCATAAAGTTTTTCGGTAAAACCCACACAAACCCATTGCCCGCTCTCCGCCCCTTTCTGATGTCTAAAATCAAAATCATATTTCATCTTAGCGTCCGTCAAGCTCCGGGCCAGAGCCACCACATTTTCGCGCTGTTCTTCAGTAATATTTTAGGGATCTTGGCTCCAATCAATTTTTCTCCCGCTCGAGTATTCAAAAAATATTTCGCCTGAGTTTTAACTAAACCACTGGGCAAAGCCTCGGCTACATAGTCTACCCCATTCTCATGACCAATATAAATTCCCACATGGCCGCTATAAATATCGGTAATGAGTCCCTTTTGACCAATGACAAACAAATCCTTAGAGGTATAACCATAAGCATTATTTCGCCAGGAAGTCCGATACAATAATGTTCCCAGGGGCATAGCCGAAACTGGCTTAGAACTGAAGAATAAGCCTAATATAAATACCAAAGA